>CAJTTQ010000050.1:12308-20428 GCA_910579145.1 uncultured Eubacterium sp. | reverse complement strand
TCGTCGGCGGGGATCAGATCCGGTATGCCGGCGTTTAACAGGGAATCAATAGAGATGTGGCACAGCTTCGAGTAATACATAAGTACGCGCAGATTGATCTTTGTGCGGTTGTTCTCTATATTACTCACAAAGGCGATCGTACTGCCGAGATCTTTCGCGACCTTTTCCTGTGTGATGCCCTGCTCGTTTCGCAGCTGTTTCATGCGTTTTCCTACTTTTTTAAAGTCTACTTTTTCCATTACGTCCATAATTTGAGCCTCCTAGTAAAAATCTATATAATCTAGTTTATTATATAGAAGGGTTGAAATCAAGAGAAAATTCTAATAATAATCAAAAAACTTCGGAAAAATTTTCCGTCTACTCTGCGGGAAGTGCTCCCCGGTAATAAAAAACCGCCAGTTGTGTCCGGTCACGCAACCCAAGTTTTTCAAGGATATGGCTCAGGTAATTTCGTACCGTTCCCTCGCTCAAGTACAGTTTTTCCGCTATTTCCCGGTTGTTCAACCCCTCTGCGACCAGCGAGATGATATTCTGTTCTTTTTCTGAGATATCATATTTTTTGAAAATGGCAGCGTCGGACGACATCGTCATAAGAGAGGGCAGTTTGCCGGTGATCTCATCTCCAAATACGCTCTGCCCCCCCTCGACTGCCAGCAGCGCCGGTACGATGCTGTTAAAGTTCTGCTTGAGAATGTAACCTTTGGCGCCCATCCGCAGGGCTTTCACGATGTACTCGTCATCGGAAAACGTAGTCAGGAACAGTATTTTTGCTTCGGGATGGCAGAGGAGGATCTGCGCCCCGGCGTCAAGTCCGCTCATACCTTCCATCCGGATATCCATAAGGAGTATGTCTGGACGAAGCGATTTAAAAAGTTCGACGGCGGCGGCGCCGCTGTCTCCGATGCCGGCTATCGTCACCTGACCACTTGCTTCGAGTATCGTTTTGAGAGAGAAGGAAACAAGCTGGTCGTCATCAATGATCAAAACATTCATCAAATCCCCCGTTTCTGTGCTTGGTATTCGTTTTGCGGCTGGCCGTTCGCGATGGTAATATTGATCTGAAATCCGTGCTTCGTGTCGATCCGCAGCGTTCCCCCGAGCGACATGACCCGGTCACGGATGCCGGATAGCCCGATGCCGTCTGACTGGGATGGTTCGGCTCGGAGCGTGCCATTGTCCCGGATCTGCAGAAGGAAGAATCCGGGGTGTTCCCGTATCGTCACCTTGCCGGAGTCGCCGTTGCTGTGTTTGTGGATGTTATTTATGGCTTCTTTCACGATCGAGATGAACGCGTATTTCATATCCCGGGGCAGTTCATGCTCCACGTCATATTCCAACTGGATCGGAAGGGCTTTATCCTCGGCGACGATATCGTACAGGACGTGGTAGATGTCGATCGATTCGTCGTGAAGGTCATGAACGCTCGTCCGTATGCTCGTCATGGCAGTGTTCAACGTATCATTCAGCGTATCCAGCGGTTCCACCAGGGCCGGATCCTGATTGACCACTTTCAGCGCGCCGGTCTGCAGGAGGGAGCGTGTCAGCAGGTGTCCCACGTTATCATGGATTTCCCTGGCGATCCGGTTCCGCTCTGAAAGAGTCGCCGCATGGATCTCATAATTTTGTTTTTGGATGAGCGCCTGGTTTCGCTCTTTCAAATGGATTTCCGTCTCGATGTTTTGGTCCCTGATCTGATGCAGTTCTCCCACAAGTGCCTGATTTTTCCTGGAATAGCCTGCGAGTAAAAACGCGGTGGCCAGAAGGAATAAAAGCGGGCAGGCCATCGCCGGGGAGAGGCGCATTAGGGCGTATATACATGCCGGAATGATGACCGGCAGCAAAAATTTCCGGTTGGTGTATCTCGCGTCATATAAAAAGAGGGGAAGATACGGCGTAAAATAGGGAAGCGTAAAACTCAGAAGGCAAAAGAGTATGATAAGCGCGCTACATAAATACGTACATAAACTGCAAAGGATCAGGGATATGGTAAAGGCAGAAACTGCCGGCATACCCACTCCCAAGCACCATACGATATAACTGCCGGACACAAAAAGAAACAGTTTATTGATAAGATCCTGCATGTCGCCCTTCCTTTCTTTGACGTAACCTTCCTTTCCTCTAGTATACTTTAAAATATGAGAATTGACAAATGACATTTGTCATGTGAAAAAGATGACAATGCTCTCTTTCCCTGACAGCTGTTTTCCTATAAAATATCATTGTAGGAAAAGACATGGAAAAGGAGGAGAAAAGATGGCGGCAGTGATCGAGGTGGAAAACCTGGTAAAGCGTTATAAGGAACTGGTGGCGCTCGACCATTTTAATCTAACAATCCAGGAGGGGGAGATTTTCGGACTATTAGGGCCGAACGGGTCGGGGAAGACAACGGCTATCAGCGCCATCCTCTCCCTGCTCAAATACGATAAGGGAAGGATACGGGTGTTCGGAAAGCAAATGCGTCCGGATTCGTACGACAGCAAGAGGGAGATCGGCGTGGTACTGCAGAATGTGGCGGTTTTTCAGGAATTAACCGTCTATGAGAACATTGATTATTTTTGCGGCCTTTATATCAGGGATAAGGAGACGAGACGCAACTACACGGAGGAAGCGATCCGCTTTGCCGGGCTGGATGAATTCCGCCGGTTTTATCCGAAAAAGCTTTCGGGAGGATTGCTGCGAAGGCTCAATATAGCCTGCGGCATTGCCCATAAGCCGAAACTGATCTTTTTTGATGAGCCTACGGTGGCGGTAGACCCACAGAGCAGGAACCATATACTGGAGGGCATCGTGGAGCTGAACAGGCAGGGTGCCACTATCGTGTATACTTCGCATTATATGGAAGAGGTGGAACAGATCTGCACGCGCATTGCCATTATGGATAAGGGGCAAAACATAGCGATCGGAACGAAAGAGGAGTTAAAGAAGATGATCAAGAATACGGAGACGGTCACGGTAGAAGTTTCCGGCCTGGATGAAGCGCAGCTGTCAGGTTTCCGGGATCTGGAACATGCCTACGAAGCGGTCTGCGCGGAGGGACGTCTCTGTATCCGGTTTTGCGGGGGCGCGCAAAACCTCATCCATGTGCTGGAGAGGCTTTCCTCCGAGGAAATCCCGTTTGGCCGGGTGTATACGGAGCTGCCGACATTAAATGATGTATTTCTTGAGATCACGGGAAAACAACTGAGGGATCAGGGTTGATCGCTGTCAGAAGGAAGGAGTGTGTGTGGTGTTTCGACATATATTAAAATACGGGCTGTTGTCGCTTCTCAGGTCGAAGGAGATCGTGTTTTGGACACTCGTGTTTCCATTTGCCCTCACTACGTTTATGTATTTAGCGTTCAGTAATCTGTTTGAGGCGACAGAACAGTTCCACAAGGTACCGGTGGCTGTCGTACAGGAACGGGATGATCAGGTGTTTTGGCAAATGATACAAATGGTTTCCGCGGAGGGAAAAGACCAGCTTTTAACGGTGAAAGAGGTGTCCCGGGAGGAGGCACAAAAGCTGCTGCGGGACGGAGAAGTAAAAGGGATCCTGTACGCCGGGGATGATGTTTCGCTCGAGGTGGCGGAATCCGGCATGGACCAGACGATGCTCCAGATGATCATGGAACAGTTTGTGCAATATAAAAAGACGATCACAGATGTGGCCCAGCTGCATCCTGACCGGATCATGCAGGCGGTAACGGCACTCACTTCACAAATGGAATATGTGGAAGAAAAAGAGTCGTCCCGGGGCAGCCAGGATAACATCATCAACTACTTTTACGCGATTTTGGCGATGGTATGCCTGTTTTCCAGTTTTGCCGGATGTGACCGGATTTTGAAGATACAGGCAAACATTTCCGCGCTCGGACAGCGCAGGAATATGATACCGGTCCACAAGATGAAAAGTATTTTGGCAGAATTGGCGGCATGTGAGATCGTGCAGTACACGATCGTCCTTTTCCTGCTGTTTTATATGAAAGTTGTACTGAAGCTGCAGCTTGGCGACGATATTTTACTGATATTACTCCTTTTGTTTCTGGGAACGAGTTTTGGAATCATGCTGGGAATCTTTGTCGGCTCGATCCCCCGGCTGGGGGAGGGGATGAAGATCGGAATACTCGTCAGTGCCGGGCTTGCGTTCAGCGCTATGAGCGATCTTATGATTTCGGGAGTGAAGGATGAAATTGAACATACGGTGCCGCTTCTCAATGATCTGAACCCGGCGGCACTCATTACGGATTCGTTTTACGCGTTGAACATATACGGAACTAACGAGCGTTTTTGGGAAAATATGGGGTGCCTGGGAGTTGGTATGGCAGTTCTAATGTCAGCAAGTTATATTATGGTCAGGAGGAGCCGGTATGTCAGTTTATAAAGTGTTTTTTCAAATATTAAATAAGCAGAAGATGCAGGTTTTGATGTATTTGGGAATCTTTTTCGGAGTCGCCGTTGTGATGTCGTCCCAGGGGGAGGAGTCACAGAAGGGGATGTTTCAGGCACAGTCCCAAAAACTGACCGTCTTTGACGAAGATGACTCCGAACTCAGCCGCGGGATGGCAGCGTATCTGGCGGAGGGAAATGAACTGGTGGAGCTGGAGGATGAGGCGGAGACGATCCAGGACGAACTTTATAACCGGAATATCAGCTGTGTTATCCGCATTCCGAAGGGGTACGGGGAGTCTGTCGTGGAAGGGGACATCCAAAAACCGCAGATCACAACGATCCCTGGAACGTTCTCCGAACAATTTTTTATCAATAAGGTTAGCCGGTACAGCTCGGTGGCCAGCGCTTACCGGGCGGGGGGCCTGGATGCCAGACAGATCGCGGATCGGACGGAGGAGGTCTGTAAAGAGAAGGTCTCTGTCTCGCTTTCCGAGGGCGGCAGAGAGGAACGGCATGGGTATATGTATTATTTCTTTGCGTATTTTCCTTATATTTTTATTTCGATTTCCGTAGTCAGCATCGGCTCGATCCTTGTGGTGTTTCATAAAAAGGAAGTCAGGGAACGGAATATCTGTTCCTGCTATCCGTTGTTACGGGCCAATCTGGAACTCTATTCCGGCATGGTCATAGCGGAAATTGCATTCTGCCTCTGTTATGTTCTCGTTGTGTTCTTGGGAATGAAAGGCGATACGCGGCTTTTTGGATTTCAGGGAATGCTGTATTGCCTGAATATGTTATGTTTTATGGTTGTAACGCTTGGTATCGTCTTTTTAGTGGGGCAGGTGGTGAAACGGAGTACGGTGTTAAATATGATTTCCAATATCATCAGCCTGGGTATGAGTTTTTTGTGCGGGATCTTTGTGCCGTTAGAATATCTGGGGGAGGGGCTGGTCAGAGCGGCGCATTTTCTGCCCGCTTACTGGTATATTACATCGGCAGACATGATCGATCACTATGTGTCAGGGCAGGAGCTTTGGGACCTCTTTCGGCGGATGGGGATCCAATTGCTGTTTGGCGCGGCGTTCGTAAGTGCCGGACTGGCGTATTCGAAGGCGAAGATGTCGATGGGGCAGAGACAATAACGGATTCTTCCAAATAAAAAAACTTGAAAAAGCGGATTTGGTAGGTTATAATGTAATCGGATGCAGAAGGGAGTATATGTGTGTCCGATGCAGGCGAACATTTTTTTATATTGTAGGAGGTAAGGATTTTGAAGAAAAACGTAAACAGAGCTCTTGCTACAGTGATGGCGGCAGCGCTGACCGTATCCCTGATCGGGATGCCGGCGGATGCCGACGCGGCAAAAAAGATGAAGCTGTCTAAAAAGTCCGTGACTGTAACAAAGGGAAAGAGTGTAAAGGTTACGATTAAAAATGTGAAGGCGAAAAAAGTGAAAAAACTTGTCGTTACGAGCAGTAAGAAAAGCATCGCTACGGTGAAGAAGTCAGGAAAGGCAGCCTTCAAAGTGACCGGAAAGAAAAAAGGAAGCGCAAAAGTAACCGCTAAGGTGACAGTAAAGGGCAAAAAGAAAGCTACGAAGCTCACGTTAAAGGTGAAAGTCAATGATGCGAAGCAACCAGATGTGCCGAAAAACAGCCAGACCCCGGCAACGCAGGTACCAGTAACCCAGGCACCGGCAACGCAGGCACCGGCGACACAGCCGCCGGTACAGACGGGCGAACCGGCGACGCAGGAACCGGAAACCTCGAACCCGGCGACGCAGGAACCAGGAACCCAGGTACCATCGACGCAGGAGCCGGCGACACAGCCGCCGGTACAGACGGCAGATCCGGGTACGAGTGAAGTGAAAGTGGATCTTGACTTGGAAGACGATACCATCAACGCGG
The DNA here is from genome assembly GCA_910579145.1 of uncultured Eubacterium sp. GTDB lineage: Bacteria > Bacillota > Clostridia > Lachnospirales > Lachnospiraceae > Eubacterium_F. The sequence goes on along the minus strand of CAJTTQ010000050.1, from coordinate 14,153 downwards.
AATCACAGACTGTAGCTGAAGTCACAGTCAGCGCAGGTGAGGTTACGTCGGTAGACTGGTCCGTGAAGGAGACAGCGGTGGCTTCGATCCAGAAAAATGCGGACGATATGAAGAAAGCTACGATTACCGGCGTGGCAGCAGGAGAGACGAAAGTGATTGCCCTCGTAAAAGGGTCAGTAGATGGAAAAGCATTTGAGATCACAAAAGAAGCTGATCTTAAAGTAGTGAATAAAGGCGAGGTGATCGTAAAAGCAGAGATCGAATCCGCGCCGGCTGAAATGGCGATCGGAGAGACTGCCGGAATTTCTGTTGCGGTAACGGCAGACAAAGTTGCTGTCGAGGCAGGTAACATCGAGAGCGTTACCTGGAAAGTGGAAGGTACAGCGGCTACGGTCGAGACGGACGGATTAGAAGCTGTCATTACTGCGAAAGAGATCGGTGAGGTAACGATCTCCGTAAAGGTAGGGGTAAAATCTGGCGAACAGATCGTCTACGATACCGATACGATTACGATTTCAGTTATTCCGACTACGTATGTGATCGGGAAAGAGATTGAACTGGAAGCGGATACGTGGAACGCGGTTTTCCTGACTGATCTGGCAAAACAGATTAAAGTTAAGAAAACAGATCGGGTAGAAGTGGTGTTTTCGGTACAGGGCAGCGGAGATGTGAAAATGGCATTGTCCCCGTGGAAAGACATCGAGGGAAAAAGTGTACAGAATCTGCAGGAACAAGCAGTATTGAGAGCGGAAGAGACCGCTGACGGTAAAGCAGTGTTTGTAGTGAACGAGATGTTCTTCAGAGGAAACTACTCAGAAATCAATTCTATCGCGGCATCCTGTACAGGAGCAGCTACGGTAAAAATCGAGAAGATTTCAGTAACGCCGACGGATGAAGTGGCATTTTCCGTTCAGGCACCGGCAGGAGTCGAAATCGGAACACCGGCGGAGATTCTTGCGGAAGTAGATGAGGGTTATACATTAGAGTGGAGTACGAGTGATGCAGAAGTGGCTACTGTAACGGGTGATAATACAAAAGCAGTTGTTACAGGAATTAAAAAGGGTACGGTTACGATCACTGTCGTTGTAAAAGCAGCCGATGGTACAGAAGCAGCGAAAAAGGAACTTGAACTGGATGTAACGGAAGCTTTCTCAGGTACGGATATCAAGCTGGATCTAGCTACAGCTACGAGGGCTGCAGAAGGTGGTACAGGTGACTGGGAAGAGATAAAAGATGCAAGTGGTAAGCTGACTGCGATCAAAGTAAATGATGAGTCAGAAGGTGTGAGCATTCCGCTTCCGAATAAACTTGCTGCCGGGAAGAAAATTTCGGTTACGATAAAGGGAAGTTTTTCTGCCGGAGCAACGGGATTCCGTGTTTACACAAGTCCGAAAGGAATTACTGGAGGCTCTACGAATAACAACCTGGGATTGCTTGGAGATGCGGTTACGGAAGGAGACTTCACGCTTGACAGTTTAGAACTGGAAGCAGGACAGGAGTGTCCGACACTTTGTCTCAGAATACCAGCTTGGGGAAGCAATATCAAAGGACTTACGATCAAAGAAATATCCGTGAAGTACCTTTGATGGCCGTGCGAGTAATTGTACGGCAGATACAGGTCGTATAGTTGTGGTTTTTAAGTAACTATATATGGCGCTATTAAAAATAAGGACCGCAATCTTTTGAGAAATCAAGGGGTTGCGGTTTTTCTATTTTTCCAAACAGGGGAGAACAAAAATGAAATCAGTAAAAAACGGAGAGGTTGTTTGAACGGTGGAAGTTATACGGAAACAAGGAAAAAAACACGTTTCGCTTATAGAAAAGTCAGTTTCCATTTAACATTCA
>CAJTTQ010000050.1:318-12291 GCA_910579145.1 uncultured Eubacterium sp. | reverse complement strand
GACAGTTCGTGCCTTTTTGCTATATACTAAAAAGGCTATTAAAATTTTGAGAGTTATGCCTGTATGTGAGTAACGGCAGAATGTGAGGGAACTATGGATTTTCATATTGCATTGATTCCCGGCGATGGCATAGGGCCGGAAATCGTGGCGGAAGCCAGAAAAGTATTAGATCAGGTAGGAGAGGTCTACGGACACTCTTTTGAATATGAGGAGCTATTGATGGGCGGATGTTCCATCGACGCTTACGGCGAACCCCTGACGAAGGAGACGCTCGAGCGGGCGAAAAAAAGCGATTCCGTCCTTCTTGGCGCCGTTGGCGGGACGGTGGGAAAGGACAGTTGGTACGACCTTCCGCCGGATAAGCGGCCGGAGGCAGGGCTATTGCAGATCCGCAAAGGACTGGGTTTGTTTTGTAACCTGAGACCGGCGGTGCTGTTCGATGAACTGAGCGGCGCGTGTCCACTCAAAGAGGAACTGACCCGCGGCGGCTTTGATTTTGTCGTCACGAGAGAGCTGACCGGCGGCCTGTATTTCGGGGAGAGGCATACGGAAGAGGTCGATGGCGTACTGCGGGCGACGGATACGCTCACGTACGATGAAAACGAAATACGGCGCATCGCGAAATGGGCGTTTGATGTGGCCGGAAAACGAAATAAAAAGGTTTGCAGCGTCGATAAGGCAAACGTGCTCGACTCTTCCCGCCTATGGCGGAAAGTCGTGAAGGAAGTGAGCGCGGACTATCCAGATATCGAACTGACCGATATGCTCGTCGACAACTGCGCCATGCAGATCGTAAAAGACCCGAAACAGTTTGATGTCATTTTAACGGAGAATATGTTCGGCGATATTTTGTCAGATGAGGCGAGTATGGTTACGGGTTCGATCGGTATGCTGGCTTCCGCCAGTTTAGGCGAGGGCACGCTCGGCATGTATGAACCGAGCCACGGCGCCGCGCCGGATATTGCCGGACAGAATAAAGCGAATCCGATCGCCACGATCCTGTCGGCGGCGATGATGTTAAAATATTCCTTTAACCTTGTGAAAGAATCGGATGCCATCGAACGCGCCGTAAAAGAAGTGCTGAAAAAAGGATTGCGGACGGTCGATATTATGGATGAGGGAAAAACCTGTCTGGGGACAGTTGAGATGGGTGATGCGGTTCTAAGGGAGATCCACTAAGAAACACAAAAAAGCAACGGAACTGAAATTCCGTGCGGAAAAGAGGTAAAGAGTGAAAAATAAATTTTTCACTCGGCAAGTTTGTGTCTGCGCTGCGACACAAACAATATGCGCAAAAGGCAGCGCGGAAAAGAGGTAAGTTATGAAAAGTGATTCGGTAAAAAAAGGTATGCAGACCGCCCCGCAGCGTTCGTTGTTCAACGCGCTGGGCATGACAAAGGAAGAACTTGACAAACCATTAGTAGGTATCGTCAGTTCTTATAATGAAATTGTGCCGGGACACATGAATATTGATAAAATTGTAGAGGCAGTAAAACTCGGCGTGGCGATGGCGGGCGGAACGCCTGTCGTATTCCCGGCGATCGCCGTCTGTGACGGGATCGCGATGGGGCATGTCGGCATGAAATATTCCCTCGTCACGAGGGATCTGATCGCGGATTCTACGGAGTGTATGGCGGTGGCCCACGCGTTTGACGCGCTGGTGATGGTGCCAAACTGTGACAAAAACGTGCCGGGCCTTCTGATGGCAGCGGCGAGAGTCAATGTGCCGACGGTGTTTGTGAGCGGTGGCCCGATGCTTGCCGGTCATGTACAGGGAAGAAAAACCAGTCTTTCCAGTATGTTTGAGGCGGTCGGTTCGCATGCGGCGGGAACGATGACAGAAGACGATGTGGAGGATTTTGTCAGCCATGCCTGTCCGACCTGCGGTTCCTGTTCGGGTATGTACACGGCAAACAGCATGAACTGCCTGACCGAGGCAATCGGAATGGGACTGCAGGGAAATGGAACGATCCCGGCCGTTTACTCCGAGAGGCTGAAGCTTGCGAAGCATGCCGGAATGAAAGTGATGGAATTGTATGAGAAGAACATCCGTCCGAGTGACATCATGACCGAAAAGGCATTTCTGAACGCGCTGACGGTCGATATGGCGCTCGGGTGTTCCACAAACAGCATGCTCCACCTTCCGGCGATCGCGCACGAAGCGGGCGTTGACCTGAATCTGGACCTCGCGAACGAGATGAGCGCGAAGACGCCGAATCTGTGCCATCTGGCGCCGGCAGGGCCGACATATATGGAAGATTTGAACGAAGCGGGCGGCGTGTACGCCGTAATGAATGAATTGAATAAAAAAGGATTATTATATACCGATCTCATCACCGTGACCGGAAAAACGGTGGGAGAAAATATCGAGGGTTGTGTCAACCGGAATCCGGAGGTGATCCGTCCGGTCGAGAATCCGTACAGTGAGACGGGCGGTATCGCCGTGCTGAAAGGAAATCTGGCGCCGGATTCCGCCGTCGTAAAGCGTTCCGCCGTCGTGCCGGAAATGATGGTACACGAGGGGCCGGCACGGGTATTTGACTGTGAAGAGGACGCGATCGCTGCCATCAAGAGCGGCAGCATCGTGGCGGGAGACGTTGTCGTCATCCGGTACGAAGGGCCGAAAGGCGGACCGGGTATGCGCGAAATGCTGAATCCGACGTCGGCGATCGCCGGCATGGGACTCGGTTCCTCGGTCGCACTCATTACGGACGGACGGTTCTCCGGTGCGAGCCGCGGCGCCTCGATCGGCCATGTGTCACCGGAGGCAGCGGTCGGCGGCCCGATCGCGCTCGTCGAAGAGGGCGATACGATCCGCATCGACATCCCGGCCAATAAGCTGGAGCTCGATGTCAGTGAAGAAGTGCTCGCGGAGCGCAGGAAAAACTGGCAGCCGAGAGAACCGAAGATTACGACAGGTTATCTGGCGCGGTATGCGAATATGGTAACGTCTGGAAATACAGGCGCTGTGTTAAAAAACGAATTTTAGCGTGAAAGAATACTGGAAAGAGGTGCATAGTTATGCAATTAAACGGTTCCCAAATCTTGATCGAATGTTTACTGGAGCAAGGGGTGGATACGATCTTTGGTTATCCCGGCGGGGCGATTTTAAATGTATATGATGAACTGTATCGCTATCAGGATCGATTGCGCCACATACTGACGTCCCACGAGCAGGGGGCGTCCCATGCGGCCGACGGTTACGCGAGGGCGACGGGGAAGGTCGGCGTCTGTATGGCGACGAGCGGCCCGGGCGCTACGAATCTCGTAACAGGCATCGCGACCGCGTATATGGATTCGGTGCCGATGGTGGCGATCACTTGTAACGTAACACTGCCGCTCTTGGGAAAGGATAGTTTTCAGGAGGTGGACATTTCCGGCGTCACGATGCCGATCACGAAGCACAGTTTTATCGTGAAGGATGTGAACGATCTGGCGGCGGCCATACGATCCGCGTTTAAGATCGCGCAGTCCGGGAGGCCGGGGCCGGTGCTCGTCGATATTCCGAAAGACGTCACAGCGGCCGTAACGGAATTTGAACCGAAGACGCCGGAGATCATCCCGAGAAAGACCGATACGATCCGCGAGAGTGACATCGAGGCTGTTTTGCAGGCAATCCGTAGTTCCGAGCGCCCGATGATCTTTGTCGGCGGCGGAAATGTGTTATCCGGCGACAGCGCGGAATTAAAAGAATTTGTGAAAAAGGTAGACGCGCCTGTGACCGATACGCTCATGGGCAAAGGAGCTTTTGACGGTACGGATGAGTATTATATGGGAATGCTCGGTATGCACGGGACGAAGGCGGCGAATTTGAGCGTGACGGAATGTGATCTTCTGATCGCTCTCGGCGTGCGGTTTTCTGACCGCGTTGTCGGAAAGTCTGATAAGTTCGCCTACAATGCGAAAATTGTGCACATCGACATTGACGCGGCAGAGGTCAATAAAAACATACAGGTCGATTATTCGATCATCGGGGATCTGAAGTCCATTCTTGAGATCTTAAATAAAAAGTTAGAGAACCAGTACCACCGCGCATGGATCGATAAAGTGCTGGCCAGAAAGGCGGCTCTGCCGATGCGCTACCGCTTTGATGTGCTGACCGGCCCGTATATCATTGAGAGGATCTACGAGCTGACGGGCGGCGACGCCATTATTTCCACCGACGTCGGGCAGCATCAGATGTGGGCGGCGCAGTATTTTTCCTATCGGAACCCGCGCACGCTCTTGACGTCCGGCGGCATGGGAACGATGGGATACGGTCTTGGTGCCTGTATCGGGGCGAAGGTCGGTATGCCGGATAAGCATGTGTTCAATATCGCGGGAGACGGCTGTTTCCGTATGAATATGAATGAGCTTGCGACGGCATCGCGCTACAAGATCCCGATCATCCAGGTGATCTTTGATAACCACGCGCTCGGAATGGTGCGCCAGTGGCAGACATTGTTCTACGGGAAGCGTTATTCCAATACGATATTAGAAGACCAGGTGGATTATGTGAAGGTGTCGGAGGCACTCGGCGCGAAGGCGTATGAGGTCACGAGCCGGGATGAGGTAGACGGTGTGATCCGGGAAGCCATGTCATGCGACGGGCCGGTTGTGATCAACTGTGTACTCGATCAGGACGATAAGGTGTGGCCGATGGTAGCGCCGGGAGCGCCGATCGAGGAGTCGTTCGCGGAAGAGGATCTAGTGGATAAGGAAACAATTTAAGTTGATAAAGATATTTTATTATATATCATAGCAAGGAGGATGTAACAGTGGCCAGAGTGTATAATTTTTCGGCAGGCCCAGCCGTTTTGCCGGAAGAAGTATTAAAAGAAGCAGCAGAGGAGATGTTGGATTACAGGGGAACCGGTATGTCCGTTATGGAAATGAGCCATCGTTCCAAAGCGTACGATGAGATCATCAAGACCGCGGAAGCAGACCTGCGGGAACTGATGAACATACCTGATAATTACAAAGTCCTGTTTTTGCAGGGCGGCGCTTCCCAGCAGTTCGCGATGATCCCGATGAACCTCATGAAAAACGGGGTGGCGGATTATATCGTGACCGGACAGTGGGCGAAAAAAGCGTATGCCGAGGCGTGCAAATACGGGAAGGCGAATAAGATCGCGTCTTCTGAGGATCAGACATTTTCGTACATTCCGGACTGTCAGGATCTTCCGATCAGCGAAGACGCGGATTATGTCTATATTTGTGAAAACAATACGATTTATGGCACGAAGTTTAAAACACTTCCGAATACAAAGGGGAAAACGCTTGTGGCAGACGTCTCTTCCTGTTTTCTGTCGGAGCCGGTTGACGTGGAGAAATACGGTGTCATTTACGGCGGCGTACAGAAAAATATCGGCCCGGCCGGCGTCGTGATCGTCATCATACGCGAGGATCTGATTCCGGATGAGGTCGATGAGAAGGTGCCGACGATGCTCCAGTACAAGATCCACGCGGACGCGCAGAGTTTATATAACACGCCGCCGGCATACGGCATCTACATCTGCGGCAAGGTGTTCCAGTGGATCAAGAAAATGGGCGGTCTGACGGAAATGAAGAAGAGGAATGAAGAAAAGGCAAAGATCCTGTACGACTTTTTGGATGAGAGCAAAATGTTCCGCGGAACCGTGCGCAAAGAAGACCGTTCGCTGATGAACGTGCCGTTTGTCACAGGAAATGACGAACTGGACGCGAAATTTGTCAAAGAGGCAAAGGAAGCTGGCTTTGAGAACCTGAAAGGGCACCGCTCGGTCGGCGGCATGCGCGCCAGCATCTACAACGCGATGCCAAAAGAAGGCGTGGAGAAACTCGTGGCCTTTATGAAAGAGTTTGAAGCAAACAATGCGTAATGTAGAAAGAAGGAGAGAATGATGAGCGTTAAAATTAATTGTCTGAATCCGATCGCGGCATGCGGGCTGGATTTGTTTGATGATACGTATGAAATCGTGGAGGATGTAAAGGAGGCGGACGCGGTACTCGTCCGCAGCGCGTCGATGCACGATATGGAACTGTCGGATGACCTGCTTGCCGTGGCGAGAGCCGGTGCGGGCGTGAATAATATTCCGCTTGAGAAATGCGCGGACAAAGGGATCGTCGTATTCAATACGCCGGGCGCCAACGCAAACGGCGTAAAGGAACTCGTCGTGGCAGCGATGCTCCTTGCCACCCGTGATATTGTGGGCGGCATCGAGTGGGTGAAGGAAAATAAAGACGATGCCGATATCGCGAAAGCGGCGGAGAAGGCGAAAAAAGCGTTTGCCGGAAGCGAGATCGCCGGCAAAAAGCTCGGTATCATCGGCTTAGGCGCGATCGGCGTCCTCGTGGCCAATGCGGCCAACCGCCTCGGTATGGACGTGTATGGATGTGATCCGTATCTTTCGGTGGATAACGCGCTCAATATGTCAAGAGATATTACGCTCGTAAAAACATACGATGAGATTTACAGCGAGTGTGATTTTATCACGGTTCATGTGCCGCTTTTGGATTCCACGAAAGGAATGTTTGACAAAGAGGCGTTTGATAAAATGAAAGATGGCGTCGTATTCCTCAACTTTTCGCGGGATACGCTCGTCAATGAAACGGATCTGCGCGCCGCGCTCACGAGCGGGAAGGTGAAGAAATATGTGGTGGATTTCCCAAATCCGACGACGGCCGGCCTTCCGAACACGATCGTAACGCCGCATCTTGGCGCGTCCACACAGGAATCGGAAGATAACTGCGCGAAGATGGCAGTCAAAGAGATCCGCGAGTTCATCGAGAACGGAAATATTAAGAATTCCGTGAACTATCCGACCTGTGACGCCGGCGTGTGCGCGACAGAGGGACGCGTTGCCGTAGCACATAAAAACGTGCACTCGATGCTCTCCCAGTTTACGACCGTATTTGCCAAAGAGGGCATCAACATTGAGAATATGGTGAACAAGAGCCGCGGCAATTACGCCTATACGATTTTCGATATCTGCAGCGAGGCAACGGACGCCATCGTCAAGGATCTCGAGGGGATCAACGGAGTGATCAAGGTAAGGATCATCAAGTAAACAGTTGGAACGAAGATGACTTATAAGTTCGGGTTTTGTGTCTGCGCGCTGCCGCTGCAAACGCCCGACGATGCAAATGGGCAGCGCAGAAATGAGGGAAAAAAATGAAATTAAAAAAACTAGCAGCAATGGCGCTGGCAGCAGTTATGATGATGTCGATGACCGCGTGCGGCGGAAATGACAACGGAGGAAGTTCTTCTTCAACGAGCACTTCAAATTCAGATAACAGTGACGGAAAAACGTACAAGGTCGGTATTTGCCAGCTTGTGCAGCACGACGCGCTCGACGCTGCGACAAAAGGATTCAAAGAGGCGCTGACAGAAAAACTCGGCGACAAGGTTTCGTTTGATGAGCAGAACGCGCAGGGAGATTCCCCGACATGCGCGACAATCGTAAACTCGTTTGTTTCAGGCGGCGTGGACCTCATCCTGGCAAACGCGACGGCTCCGCTGCAGGCAGCGGTTGCGGGAACGACCGATATTCCGATCCTTGGAACATCGGTAACGGATTACGGAACGGCGCTTGACATCAAAGACTGGAAAGGGACGACGGGTATCAACGTGTCGGGTACATCCGATCTGGCGCCTTTGGATGAGCAGGCGGCGATGATCAAAGAACTGTTCCCGGATGCTAAAAAAGTCGGATTGTTCTATTGTTCGGCCGAGGCAAACTCGCTGTATCAGGTAGAGACGATCAAGACCTATCTGGAAAAAGACGGCTATACGTGCGAGAATTACTCGTTCGTCGATTCAAATGATATTGCTTCGGTCATCGCGAATGCGGCAAAGAACAGCGAAGTGATCTACATCCCGACCGATAACACAGCGGCTTCTAATACCGAGGTCATCAAAAACACATGTGTACCGGCCAAGGTTCCGGTCGTGGTTGGTGAACAGGGCCTCTGTAAGGGCTGCGGCGTGGCTACGCTTTCGATCAGCTATTATGACATCGGTTACACGACCGGTGAGATGGCGTATGATATTCTCGTAAATGGCAAGGACGTTTCGACGATGGAAGTCAAATTCGCGCCGAAAGTTACGAAACAGTACAACGAGGAGATCTGCAAGGAGATGGAGATCCAGATCCCGGACGGCTACGAGAAGATTAATATGGAAGACGAGTGAACAAAAGGCGGAAAGTAGATGACGCATTTATGCGCGGAATGGAGGATACGTGGATATTTCAGTGTTGATCTCAGCCATGCCCGGTGCGGTTGCACAGGGACTGATCTGGGGTATTATGGCGATTGGTGTTTATATTACGTATAAAATACTCGATGTGGCGGATCTGACGGTGGACGGCACGATGTGTACCGGCGGCGCCGTGAGTATCATGATGATGTTGAACGGGTACAATGTGTGGGTGAGCCTGCTCGTGGCTCTGGCCGCCGGGATGCTCGCCGGACTTGTGACGGGAATCTTTCATACTTTTATGGGTATTCCTGCGATTTTGGCCGGAATCCTCACGCAGCTGGCCCTGTATTCCATCAACTTAAAGATTATGGGAAAAGCGAATCAGGCGATCAGTGTCATGAATTACGATCTGCTCGTGTCGCTGCGGAATGTCAAGGACGTTCCGTTTTACCAGAATTCGATTTTCGTCGTAGCGATCTTCTGTATCGTTATCATCGGCGTTCTGTACTGGTTTTTTGGTACGGAGCTCGGCTGTTCGCTGCGGGCGACGGGTTGTAATCCGAACATGAGCCGCGCGCAGGGGATCAATACGAATTTTAATGTCGTGCTCGGACTTATGATTTCGAACGGTCTCGTGGCGCTTGCCAGCGCGCTCTGTTCCCAGTATCAGGGATTTGCGGATATTAACATGGGGCGCGGCGCGATCGTCATCGGTCTGGCTGCCGTTATAATCGGAAAAGTCGTGTTCGAGAAGCTGTTCCACAATTTTGCGTTGAAGCTTTTAGGTGTCGTGTTCGGAGCCGTGATCTACTACGCCGTACTTCAGGTCGTGCTATGGATCGGACTGGAGACCGACTTGCTGAAACTTCTTTCGGCGCTCGTTGTCGCTCTGTTTTTGGCGCTTCCTTACTGGAAGAAGAAATATCTGGTGAAACCGGTGAAGAGAGGAGTGGTAAACGATGCTGGAAGTAAATAGTATTTACAAGACGTTTAACCCCGGTACAGTAAACGAAAAGCTGGCGTTGGACGGTCTCTCTCTCCGGCTGGCTCCGGGTGATTTTGTCACGGTTATCGGCGGAAACGGCGCCGGGAAATCGACGCTTTTAAATGCACTCGCCGGTGTGTGGTACGTCGATCAGGGAAGTATCTGCATCGATGGCGTCGATGTGACGAAAGTATCGGAACATAAGCGGGCCGCCTATCTGGGCCGGGTATTTCAGGATCCGATGATGGGGACAGCGGCCACGATGGGCATTGACGAGAACCTCGCGTTGGCGGCGAGGCGCGGCAAATCGCGCGGGCTGCGGAGCGGGATCTCAAAAAAGGAAAAAAACGAGTTCCGCGAACTTCTGAAAATACTCGATTTGGGACTCGAAGACCGCATCACCTCGAAAGTCGGTCTGTTGTCCGGTGGACAGAGGCAGGCCGTAACGCTTTTGATGGCAACGCTTAAGAAGCCGAAGCTTCTTTTGCTCGACGAGCACACGGCGGCGCTCGATCCAAAGACGGCAGCCAAAGTGCTGGAGACGACGAACAACATCATTCGCAAAGACAACCTCACGACGCTGATGATCACGCACAACATGAAGGATGCGATCGCCAACGGAAACCGCCTGATCATGATGAATAACGGAAAAGTGATTCTGGATATAGCGGGCGAGGAGAAGAAGAAACTGACCGTAGACGACCTGCTCCACAAGTTTGCGGATGTGAGCGGCGAAGATTTTGACAACGACAGGGCATTGTTATGAACTACAGAGAAGCGACGGAATACGTAAAACGGATTCAGGTGGGAGCAAAGATCAAGCCGGGTTTGGCGGTCACGGGGAAGCTGATGCAGCTTCTCGGTGATCCCCAGGCCGGGCTTTCTTTTGTCCATGTGGCGGGCACGAATGGAAAAGGTTCGACCGCGGCGTTTATCAGTTCGATATACGCCTCCGCCGGATGGAAGGTGGGGCGTTTTGTCTCGCCGGCAGTTTTTCGTGAGCGGGAGAGCATCCAGTACGAACAGGACGGCAAAACGGTTTATATCACGGAAGAGGAAATGGCTAAACATCTCACAGCCATCCGCGCGGCAATCGAGGAGATGGCGCGCGGCGGCGACGGTGTCCCCGCCGATGGTGTCTCCGGCAATGATGTTCCCGGCGACGGTGTTCCTGCCGGCGGCATTCCCACCGAGTTTGAGATCGAGACGGCGGCGGCGTTTCTGGCGTTTGCCGACTGGAAGTGCGACCTCGTCGTTCTCGAGACGGGCATGGGCGGGCGGCTTGACGCGACGAATATCATCACAACGACGGCGTGTGCGGTCATTACGCCGGTGGCGATGGATCATATGAAGTTTCTGGGTGATACGATCGGGCAGATCGCCTGTGAAAAGGCGGGGATCATAAAAGAACATGTGCCGGTCGTCATGTGCCAGCACGACAGGGAGGCGGCAGACTGTATCGCGCGGACATGCCGGGAGCGCGGCTGTGAGTGGAGAGAGGTTGTGCCGGACAATATCCATATCAGGGAGAGTGCGCTTTCGGGTACGCGGTTTGATTATAAACAGTACCGGGATCTGCGGATTTCGGTGCCCGGCCTGTACCAGGTGGAAAACGCGTGCCTGGCGATCGAGTGTGTTGAAATGCTGTGTGCTTCTGTGGGAAATTCTTTGTTTACAGGGGATTCTTCGTCGGTGCAGCGATTTTCGCTGTCAGAGGATATGATCCGGCGAGGACTGGCGGCGGCGCGCTGGCGCGGGCGGTTTGAAGTCATAAGTGAGAAGCCGTGCGTCGTCGTGGACGGCGCGCACAATCCCGACGGGATGGACGGTTTTCTAAACTCTGTCGATACGTATTTTAAGGGGAAAGAAAAAATAGCTGTCATGGGGGTTTTTGCGGATAAGGACTATCACGCGATGGCTCATCAGATCGGGCACACATTTTCACGCATCTATACGGTAACGCCGCCGTCGGAGCGCGGGCTCGCTGCAGAGGAGCTGGCAAATGCGTTGAACGAGGCAGCGAATGCGGAAAAAGCGGCGGATCGGGCGGTTGCGTGCAGGTCATTATCAGAAGCATTCGATCTGGTAAAACAGCACAGGGATGCGGCCATTTTCGTATTTGGATCTCTTTCACTTTTGAAGGGAGCGTATGATTACTGGGGTTAGATGTTATAATAAAGATCTTTTCTTTTGATGTTTGTCCATGAACTATTGTTCGCAGTGAAAAAATATTTATATATAAGTATTATTTTTGTGGACGATGCAGGGGTTATATGATAAGATGTAAGTATAATTGCAGGCAGCGAAAGGCCGCAAATACAAGGAGGAAAAGATCGTGATGAAGAAAATTGTTGCAGTGGTGTTGGTTTTCGCATTTTTGTTGTGTGATCTTAGTGTGGTTAATGTGAAAGCGGAAACAAAAACGACCAGAACGGCTGGTAATGTAGAAAAAAGAAATGATTATGAAGTGGCCTTTCAAATATCTTCTGAATGGGATGGTCATTTTAACGGGGAAATAGCGATTCGTAATACGGGAAAAAAGGTGATTCATAACTGGAGTTTGTATTTTAATGCGGATTTTAAAATAGAAAATATATGGAATGCGCAAATCATTTACAGTGGTGATGATTGCTATTTCATAGAAAACAATGACTGGAATCAGGATATTGAAAAAGGGGCGTCACAAAGTTTTGGATTTACGGCTAGTTATGAGGATGGTATTGAAAAGCCTTCTAACTTCCAGATCATAAATTTTGTATCTGATGTGCAGGATGACCGTTATGAAATATCATACAAAGAGAACAGTGACTGGAATTCGGGATTTACA
>CAJTTQ010000050.1:0-282 GCA_910579145.1 uncultured Eubacterium sp. | reverse complement strand
GGAAACGATTGAGGACTGGGAACTGTTTTTTGATTTTGACAGGGACATTACATGGTACTGGAGTGCCGATCTAGTTAAAAAGAAGGAGGGGCAGTACCATATTAGAAATAAAGGGTTTAATTCTAATATTAAAAGTGGAGAATCCTTAACGATTGGTGTCATGGGTGATGGTGGAAAAAAGGGAGACACAATTAAAAATACATATATGCGCCACATTTCGTTTCAAGATTTTAAACAGGCAGATACAGATAGAGACGGTCTTTCCAATTTAACAGAGTTAGA
>CAJTTQ010000049.1 GCA_910579145.1 uncultured Eubacterium sp. | reverse complement strand
GAGGCACGGCCTGTGAATAAAGAAAAAGTTTTAACTACCTCACAGGCACTTAATCTACTAAAACAACGAGGCTACATCATCAAAGATGATGCTGTTCCTATTACCTGATTAGGTGTTGTGTCTATATTTAGTTTTTAAAACCAGCTTTTTAGGTGGTTTGTTTGCCATACCCTTTATTTCTCGGGTGTCCTCTGCTTGTTTGTTTCAAACTTCATTACCTCCAATCAGGTTATTTGGCTGAAGTTTTCGAAACTTTACAAACAGGGCGATGACAGTTGGCATACACATGAGAATCGCTGCCGCCCCCCCTAACAATATAATCCTGAGGGATAGATAGAGTCCGGTATAAAGCCTGACACTACCAAAGGATTCTACACTCCCTCCATATATGATTTTCGCTCCCATGACAGTAACGATCCATCCAAACAGTACAAGCACCAGAACCTCTCCCACAAGGAGTCGGCAAATCGTTCCAAACGAATACCCAACCGCCATACGTATGCCTATTTCCTGTCTCCGTGAATACATGCGTGCCAAAATAATAGCAGCCATCCCGATTGCAATCATGACAAGCACGATCAGAGAAAAGCACAGCCACTGTATATTTTTCCTCATATCTTCTGAAAACTGTTCATCCAAACGGTCAGAAATCACTTCCGCTGACAGAACAATTTGATACCGCCCTGCAATCTTTTCTATTTTCTCTGCCGTGTCACCGGCGGAAACATGATCCGAAACCTTAAAATAGTAATTCATCTCAGGTTCAGGTGATTTTGAAAGTGGTTTTACCGCCTGATTGTCGAGAGTAAGAAACATCCCATCCGAAATAGACTGTTGAAACCACAAACTGCTTTTTTTTAACACCCCAACAATGATAAAGTTATCATTGTTGCTGTCCTCAAACCGATCCCCCATCTGGAAGGAGTATTGTTTTCTGAACTCCTGGCCGATCAAAAGGGGAAAAGGGCGCTCCTTTGTGCCATCTGTACGCGACAAGTCATAATCTTCTTCTCGAAAACTTCTCCCTTCCTCTACTTCAATCTGTCTGATCCAGTCAATATCCCAGTCAACAGCAAGGGCATCTGCGAACTCTATATCCAGCTGCTCACATTCCAGCCAAGAATTATGATATGTACTAATTTTTTCAACATCGGTTTCCTTCTTCACGGTTTCACAAAAAGCCTGAAACAACTCATTTGTGAGGCCACCCCCGCTCTCTATATCCACATCCGCTATAATAATCTGTTCTGTATCGGTATTTAGTGTTTTCGGAACTTCCTGATAGATATAAAACACCTTTTGGATTGAAACAGCCGTATTAAAAAAGTAAAATAAAGAAAGTATGACCTGCACTAGAAGCAATATATTTGCCAGCTTCCTTTTCCCCAAACTCTTTAAAATCTCACGCATTAGTTCCACCTCTCCCTTTCAATGCCTCCGCCGGCTGTATTTTCAGTGCGCGGGCAACCGGCCATATGGAAATGATAAACGTAGCTAGTAACACAAAAAGCAATCCGAGTATTATATTGGAGACATACAGTTTAAAAATATAGCCAGAAATCCTCCCCACTACGATACTAACCACTCCCTGTATAAAAAGGGAAAAAACAAATGCCAACAAAGATAATCCCAGCATTTCCGCAAATATCAATATTGCAATCGCTCTATCCGTGTACCCAAATGCTTTCCTGACCCCGATTTCATAGCGCCGTTTTTCAAGCCAGAAAACGACAATATTAACTGCATAGATCAGGGATACGGTGTATCCGAGGAAGGCAGTGAGAAAAATTGGGTCCTGCTTATTTTTCATATTTTGTACTACGTCGTCAACTTCAAGCGTACCAAGACTGTCAATTCCAATACCAGGGTATAGCTGTTTTGCATTCTCCAATACTTTACTGCTCTCTTCCTCCACCCTGCCGCTCACGTTATACAGGATAAAATCCATTTCGCTAGTAGTATCGTATTTCCTTTTTTGACTTTCTGGCAGCGCGGTAACAGGCATAAAAATTCTGTTGTCCCACAATGACATTTGACCAGACAGCCCCACCCTGCCAATCACCTCATACATTTCTCCGTCAATAGCAACATACCTTTTACCGTTTTGTTCCTGTGTATATTTTTCCAAAGATCCACCGAGCAAAACGACCTTTGCCCCCTTCTGTACCTCATCTGCCGTGTAATATCTTCCCTCTGCGATCGGATAGTGCCACTCGGCTCCCTCTGAAAACCACTCAGCGCTGACCGGATCAACCGTATTCGCCTCCATCTCATCTAGATGGATCATCAAGTCATTAAAGATCACCCCTGAATCAGGCGCAAGCCCTTTTAGAAGCTGTGGTATCTTTTCATATTCAAAATGCTCCCCCTGCTCCATATCTCGATATAGGTTAAATAACTCTCCATTTGGCGGCATTGCATCCTTTTTTGCCTGCTGCCCTTTCAGGTTTTCAGCCACAAAACTAATTCCCACAGACACAATCAGCATAGAAAACGTCATGCCGATAATAAAAAACAGAGAGGTTGCTGTGGTCTGTCGTATTCTCCGGGATGTCATTTTGATCATATTGTCAATAAATCTCATGATAGTTCCTTTCACTTTTAATAATCCTTCGTCTACTCATTTGTTTTATGGCTAGACGAAGGATTTTGATTCGTTACATTACCAATCTGTTAATTGACAAACCTTACTATTAGTTCCAGTTGAGTTGTTATGTACATAGTGTTTGGATCTAAATTCCCAAACGCCAGCTTTAGAACCCTTGGCCACTGCCCCATTTGTGCCATAATCGGAAGCCATCTTACGAAAATCATCAACATTATCCTGACGACTGTAAAGTATGACCTTTACCTGATAGCCACCTTTTCCAGTCCAATTGGTTTTTGCTGTTGCACTATCATTTGAAAAAAGACTCCAATCACAAACAAGTGTACATTTTACATCCTTGCCACCATAAGTTACTGTTTCCACTTGGGATTCTGCCATTGCTACATTCGAGCACAGCATTGATGCGGCTAACGCCATAGAAAGTAAAGTTCTTAACCCTTTTTTAATCATTTTGATTCTCCTTTTCCTCTTGAATATTTAGCACTATTGTGTTAAAGTTTTATTGTGATTTAAAGAATGCGTTCTTCCGGTATACCACTACCATATGAAAGAACGCTTTTTTCAATGGACTCTCTGTAAGCATGTTTCTTGTACTTATACATTCTCTCACCTTCTTTCCCTCTATATTGGGAATTACAATAATTTCTTCCCTTTTTTCACATTACCACTTATGTCTTTCTTATTCAATATCCGTTGCGTAGTTTACACTTTTTTTCGCAAATAACACGTATTGTCCCCGTCCAGTCCAAAATTAAAACACATCCAGCAGTATTTTAAGAACGAACTTCCCATTTTTCAAAGAAATGCTCATATCACCTCCATACTTTTTGATAGAATCGCTTATATTCTTCATCCCCATTCCATGCAGCTCTTTCTCTTTCTTACTTGTAATATAAACATCTCCTCTTTTTTCAATATTCCCGGAATAGTTATTGGAAAGTATGATAAATACCTGATGTTCTTTTTTTATTATTTTTAACTGCATATACGCATCTCCGTTTTGTTCCAGTCTCTTTTCACATGCCTCAGAGGCGTTTTCTAACGCATTGCCTAATATAACGATGAGGTCATGCAGTTCAATGTTCTCTAAGCTTCCCTCCTGCACGGCAAACTGAACTTTTATCCCTAATTCATGTATTCTTTTCCACTCATTATATAAAAACATATCGATATATGGATTTCCTGTCTGAATACTCCCGTCCATATCCTGTATATCTTCAAAACATTTTTCTAAATACGCATGGATCTCCGTCTTATTCTCCATTACGTTTATGATACTAAGATGCTTTTTCAGGTCATGATATAACTGATATACGTTCTGCTGGCTATTTTCTAGTGTCCGGTAACCGCTTAAAATCTTCTCATTTTTCTTTTCGATTAAAAGAAGCTCTTTTTCTCGTTCCTTATACGTAAAATATCCGTCTATCAGATCATAGAAAACGATAAACGAAATCAAAACAACCACACTTAACAAACATAAAAAAAGCATATGACAGAACGAGTCTTCTGTTTGATAAGAGCTAAACTCCACGATCATGACCAGACATAAAATACTAGAAAACGACTGTAACAAAAGAACCAACATCTCTTTTATGGTATACTCCCTTTTTTGTATATTCATAAATTTCATAAAAAATACGATCAGGATCACATTGATGAGCTTAGACAATAAAAGACATTGAATGTGTAAAAATGAATGCTCCAGAAACATCGCTCTATATCCAGATCCATGAGCAGTAAATAGAAATACCCTTGACAGACTCCCACTTACTACTACTAGAAACATAAAAATCATGTTTGATATTAGAGATTGAAAGAAAGTACACTCATATAGCACAACTACCATGATGCTCCCTATCACCAATCGAATCATTATCCTGACAGCGGGCTCATCAATTACCCCGTTGAACAAATATGCCGAAACAGGATACACCGACATGAGCAGCCATTTTCTCCTACCCAAAAATCTGTTTCTAAATTTATGTGAAAAATACCAATAATATAAAAATGCAGCCTCAAACAAAAAAACAGCTAGATCTGCGATCGCCCATTGCCATTCAGTCATCCTAATTCATCTCCCCAAAAGTCCAGATAGGCTCGTCGAAATGTATCTTTTTTACTCCTAGCCAATGGAAGTTCTGTTCCATCCGTCAAAGTCAACCTTTGGCTCTGCGCCCTTGCGATAAATTTCATATTTACAATAAAAGAATTATGTATACGCACAAAATAGTGCTCCTTCAGATGAATTTCCACTTTTCGCATGATACCAGGAGCAGTAATATCATTTTTCGTACAATGATAAGTCAGGTCATGATTCAATACTTCTATGTACAATAAATCCTCTATTTTTACCATATAATCCTGTCCTTCTCTTTTTACCAGCAAATTATTTTTTTCCAGCTGGCCCAGTCGGAGAAACAGTCCCTTTACCTGAAAAACAAAATCATCATATTCCATTGGTTTTACCAAAAAGCGATACGCCCTTACTTTGTAACCATCTACTGCATATTGTATCAACGCAGTCAAAAAAATGATTTCTATTTTTGAATTGGACTCCCTGATCTTCTCAGCAATCTCTAACCCATTTTCACTTTTCATATCGATATCCAAAAATATGATCTTATATTTCTGAAAATTGTTTTTTAACAGATCCGCGCCACTTGTATATTTATCACACTGGAGTTTCATCTGTAACTCTTCCCCTAATCTTGTTACAAAAAACTCCACTTGATCACAATATTCGCGCTCGTCATCACACGTTGCGATTCTCATAATCATCCTCCCTTACAGAAACCATTTATCCCGAAACTGACAATAAACTCTCTATTTACAATATTTTACGACAAACCGGAGCATATTTCAATATGACTATAGTTCACCTAATTTTCTTCTTGACAAATAGTACCGTTGTATACGAAGAATGGGCCAAAGCACACGGCCTGTCCGTCAACAGCCTATTGGTCCTGTGCGCCATTAACGACGGCGGGGATGATTGCACAAAGAAAAAGATCAGTCAAAGATGGCTGATCCCGAAACAGACGATCCATATGGTGTTCAAAGATTTTGAACGCAGAGGATTCGTAGAATTATTTCCGAACTGCGAAAAGCAGAACTACATGCCGTAGAGGAGATCGGTGTCGGGCGTATAAAACAGCTTAACGAAAGCATGGCTCTATTTGTAGAACATTTCAGCAAAGCAGGAGGTATTAAAAACGTTCTTTCCATACGTGATCCCATCTGTACTGTCGTTTGCCTTATCGGGAATTTACACGATCGTAAACGGTTTTTTTGTCGGAAACAGCATCGGCGATCTGGGACTTTCCGCCGTTAATATCGCTTATCCCATTGTCGCGGTCATCCAGGGGATCGGCATGGGCTACGGTGATCGGACAGGGCATTACGATGCTGACCGCGCTCGCTTATCTATTACGCAGCAGGCGATTTACCCTGAATATTCCCGTTTCGAGACTCGCAGCGGTGTCGGCGTCGATACTTAAAATCGGGATTGCGCCTTTCGGGCTTGCCATGTCTCCTAATATATCTCTCATCATAATCAACCGGTTTTCCATTTCTTACGGAGGAGAGCCGGCAATCGCAACCTATGCCTGTATCGCTTATGTCATTTGCATCATATACCTGATACTACAGGGTGTCGGCGACGGGAGCCAGCCGTTACTCAGTCATCATTACGGAGAAAAGAATTTTCAAAAACTGAACAGCACGGAAAAGCTGGCGTACGCATTCGCCATATTCCTGTCCCTGATCGGTTGTATCGTCATGTATTTGACCAAAGGAAAACTCGGCGTATTGTTTGGCGCATCCGATTTTGTAAACATGGAAATATCCAAGATCATGCCTGTCTTTTTGGTTTCCGTACCTTTTGTGGCAATCCTCCGAATCACGACCGCGAGTTTTTATGCCACAGAAAAAAGCATGTTTTCTTATATTTTGACATTTATTGAACCGCTGTTTATGTTGGTTCTTATGCTCATTCTGCCGCCACTGTTCGGCGGGCAGGTCATGATCTGGTGGAGTACGGTTTTTGCCAGGATCTTATCAGCGTTGTTAGCGGTTGTCCTCAAAATCCATGTGGACAAAAAGAGCTGCGATGTCCATCCTAAAAGCCCCTCTACCCCTTCACACAAACCGCACCCTCCGAAGGAGGCAGCACCTCGATTTCCATCATCCAATACCCGAAATCCCCCAGCCGCTCCTTCTTTTGCAAAATACTTTTAAATCTCCCAAACCCAAACATATCCGCCATATACTTATCCCGCCTGTGGTATTGCCCCGGAATCCCCACGTACACCTTTTGACTGTCCCTCGCTAATATAAGGTGCCTGTAATTATAATACCCCTGCAGCAAAAACGTATTGCTCCCCATATGCCAGTATTCTTTGGGAAAATCAGAAAAATCCCCCGGGGCGATCTGCACACACTTCTCCATCTCATCATCCTCGAACGGATACATATTCGGTTTCGCCGTAAATAATTTTCGGAATATATACGCCTGGTCATGCTCCTCCTCCACTTCCACCTCGATCATCTCTTCCTCCTCTGGTATCTCCTCCCCCTTTATTTCCTTCTCATCCGCACTCTTCTTCTCTTTCTCATGCTTCTCCCCACCAGTCAGCGGCATTTGATCACCCTCCGGTTTCTTCCCCGTTTCGCGGTTCACCCGCGCCGCTTCCCTGCCCCCGCCTTCTTTCGCCTCACTCGCCTTCTCTCTTTCTCTCTCGATCTCTTCTGTCATAACTCCCTTACTAACTCCGACTTCTGGCTCATCCATCTTTTCTCTTTCCCGCTGCCTCTCTTGCTCCACCACTTCCGGCTCTTCTTTTCCTACCTGCACGGTCTTCTTTCCACTCTCTGCCACCCCCATCACTTCATCCTTCTCCCTTTCTCCGACCGCATCGACTCCTCTCATCTCCACCGTACCCGCACCGTTTCCATCCTCCCTCTCCGCTTTCACATAATCCTCCACACGCACCGACTCATCCTCTGTTCCCGCGCAGACCACATAACCTTCTCCCCCGATCAGAACCCCCGCCAGATTACCCTTCAGCATCCCTGCCTCACTCGTCTGTTTCGTGATCGAAATTTCGTTTCCCTCCTCTGTGATCGTCCCAAAAAACACTTTATTCACCGCATTTTTATCCTTATCCAGCAAATAAACCTTCTCACCCTTCAACGACCAGTCACCCGATAAGGAAATCTCTATTTTGAACCTTGTCTGCTTTTTTGACAGCTTAACAAAGCCGATATTCCCACGGCATTCCCCCTCTTTGTATTCACATAGATAAATGATTTTTCGAAAATAATTCAAAATACCCCTCCGTTCCGACCGATATGTCCTGTTTCCAATCTAACATACGAAAATTTTCCAGTTCAAGCAATAAAAGAGCGTGGATCACCTTTTACGCTCTGGTGTCATCAGGGGCAGGATGCCAACCCCCAACATCATTATATGAAGCCTGTTCAAAAAAAGAACCTGCTCTAACCAAATGCTACATCCAGTGTCATCATCAGCACGAAACCAACTGCGAATCCAATCGTCCCCTTTCCCGCAGCCTGGCATCCCGACGACTCCGGTACGAGTTCCTCCACGATGACATACACCATCGCGCCCGCGGCAAATGCCAATAAAAACGCGAGTAACTGTTCGATCTGATGCGTCAGCAAAATGGTGACAAACGCCCCCACCGGCTCGACCAACCCCGAAAGCACGCCGCAGACAAACGCCCGTCTGCGGCTCTTTCCCGCGCCCGCCAGCGGCATGGAAATGATCGCCCCCTCCGGGATATTCTGTATCGCTATCCCAAGGGAAAGTAGAAAAGCCTGTGCCACAAGCGGTGAAAACGCTACACCCGCCGAGGAAAAAAACGGCATCCCCAATTCCTCCGCCCCGGACAGACATCCTGAAAACACCACGCCCACAGCCATTCCCTCCGGGATGTTATGGAGCGTGATCGCAAAAATCATCATTAAAAGTTTCTGACGTCCGCCACCGCCCTGTTCTGACCAGTCTGCCCTGGACAGGATACAAGGGATCAAACGGTCTAACACTAAAAGAAACGCCACGCCGGACAGAAATCCCCCCGCGGCTGGAACAAAAGCCAGTCTGCCAAGATGCTCCGACCGATCGATCGAAGGCAGTAATAGCGACCAGATCGCCGCCGCCATCATAACACCCGATGTAATACCCATCAGAACAGGTGAGATCTGACCACTATATTTTTTCCGCATAAAAAAAACAAAAGCCGCCCCCAGGGAAGTACCAATAAACGGTATTAAAATACCAAATAACGGTATTGCGGCACCGAAAATCTCATAAAAATCATCCATATTACCGGTTAAAAAGGACGACTGCCTTACGACATCGTCCTTTTCCTGCTCTTCGTTATTTTATTCTATGTTGCTCGAAGGGATTCCGTGACTCTCTTTCGCACAGAACGAATCCCACATGAACAACTCTGCTCCCGCCACGGTTCTAATACCGCTTCTTCCCTTCCTTCCGCTCATACGCCGCAAAAAGTTCCTGACACTTTTTTCGTCCCAGCTCCCGGACTTCCAGTACCCTGTCGTCTCCGTCAAGATACTCATAAAATTTTTTATCCCGAAATCCGATGGCATCGGTATCCTCACGACTGCAGCCATAATATACCGCACGGATATTTGCCCATAATGCGGCGCCGAGACACATCGGGCACGGCTCGGCGGTCGTGTACAGATCACAGCCGGATAGATCAAACGTGTCCAGCTTCCGGCAGGCGTCACGAATCGCTTCCATTTCCCCGTGGCACGTCGGATCCTTTTTGTAAACGACGCGGTTATGCCCGCGCCCCACAATATTTCCATCCTTTACAATGACTGTCCCAAACGGCCCGCCATGTCCGTGCTCAATTCCTTCATACGCCTCCTGTAAGGCCTCATCCATAAAATCCATCTTCATCATGCTCCCATGCTACACATGAATTTCCGCCGTCATTCCCAGCAGATCTTTATTCTCATCCAAAATCGGCTGGATCACATCGCGGATAAACTCCGTCACCTGGCTCGGCGCCCGGCCGACATACCGGCTCGGATCCATCGTCTTTTGCAGTTCCTCCAGCGTCATCGGAAACTCGTCATCGGCAGCGATCAGTTCCAGAAGATTATTATCCAGTCCCTTTTCCTTTACATTTTTACCTGCCTCGATCGAAAGGGTACGGATCTTTTCATGCAGCTGCTGGCGGTTGCCACCGGCCTTCACCGCGTCCATCATGATATTTTCCGTCGCCATAAACGGCAGTTCCGACATGAGGCGCTTCGTAATGACCTTCTCATAGACGACCAGGCCGTCCACGACATTGAGGAACAGATCCAGGATCCCGTCGATCGTCAGAAATGCTTCCGCCACGCTGAGCCGCTTATTCGCGGAATCATCGAGCGTCCGCTCAAACCACTGGGTAGCCGACGTGATCGCCGGGTTCAGCGCGTCGATCATCACATAGCGCGAAAGCGACGCGATCCTCTCACTCCGCATCGGATTCCGCTTATACGCCATCGCGGACGAGCCAATCTGGCCTTTCTCAAATGGCTCCTCGATTTCCTTCAAATGCTGGAGCAGCCGGATATCATTGGAAAATTTATGCGCGCTCGCCGCGATACCGGCAAGGACATTGCAGACCCTCGTATCAAGTTTGCGCGAATACGTCTGCCCCGAAACGGGGAAGCACGCCTCAAATCCCATTTTCTCCGCGATCATCTGATCCGCTTTTTTACACACTACCTCATCGCCATCGAACAGTTCCAGAAAACTTGCCTGCGTCCCAGTCGTTCCTTTTGAGCCGAGCAGCTTCATATGTGAGAGCACATGCTCCAAATCCTCTAAATCCATCACGAGCTCCTGCATCCAAAGCGTCGCCCTCTTTCCGACCGTCGTCGGCTGCGCCGGCTGAAAATGGGTAAATGCCAGCGTCGGCAGATCTTTGTACTTGAGAGCGAAATCAGAAAGTTCACGGATGACATTGACCAGTTTTTTCTTTACGAGCCGGAGTCCTTCGGTCATAATGATCACATCCGTATTATCACCGACATAACAGGACGTGGCACCGAGATGGATGATACCGTCCGCCTTCGGACACTGCTGCCCATACGCGTACACATGGCTCATCACATCGTGGCGGACTTCCAATTCGCGCGCCTTTGCCACCTCATAATTGATGTCGTCAGCATGTGCCTTTAATTCCGCGATCTGTTCGTCCGTGATGCGGGGATTTCCCTCGGCGTCTTTTAGTCCTAGTTCCTTCTCCGTCTCAGCGAGCGCGATCCACAGTTTCCTCCACGTCCGGAACTTCATGTCCGGGGAAAAGATGTACTGCATTTCCTTACTTGCATACCGCTCCGATAATGGGCTAACATAACAATCTGTACTCATCCTTCTACCTCATTTCTAATCAAATGATGTCCTTGCCGGATCATGCGGGCACGGCCGGCATTTTGCCCCTGACATCATCACAACGCGTTCCGTATATCATCTTTTGGGGGATCCACCGGGTATTTCCCGGAAAAGCAGGCATCGCAGTAATTCCGGTCGCCGCCGATCAGTTCGTGCAGCCTCTCCCCATCCAGATAGCCGAGCGAATCCGCTCCTATTTTTTTACACACTTCTTCCACGGTATTATTATAAGCGATCAGCTGGTCGCAGCTCGGCACATCCGTCCCAAAATAGCAAGGGTTCAAAAACGGCGGAGAACTGATGCGCACATGAACTTCCGTCGCGCCGGCCGCTTTGAGCATCCGCACGATGCGCTCGCTCGTCGTGCCGCGCACGATCGAATCGTCCACCATCACGACGCGTTTGCCGCGCACCACCTCTTTCAAGACGTTCAGCTTGATCTTCACGCTGCTCTCTCTCGCCGACTGCTTTGGCTTGATAAACGTGCGGCCCACATAGCTGTTTTTGATAAATGCCGTGCCGTACTGGATGCCGGATTCAAGCGCGAACCCCATCGCCGCCACATTGCCCGACTCCGGCACGCCGACCACGATGTCCGCGTCCGCCGGGTGCATCTGCGCCAGGATCTTTCCCGCCATGATGCGGCTGTTATACACACTGATCCCGTCCACATAGCTGTCGGGACGAGCGAAATAAATATATTCAAAAATACACCGCGCCGATTCGGCGCTGCACAATGTCTCATCGGACTGGATGCCGTCCGCATCGATCATCACGATCTCACCCGGCTTTACATCCCGGACAAACTCGGCTCCCACGGCATCGAGCGCGCACGACTCAGAAGCGAGGATATAACCATTGTCGCGCTTCCCGATGACGAGCGGACGGAATCCGTGGGGATCCCTGGCGCCGATCAGCTTGCGCGGACTGGATATAATGATGGAATACGCGCCACGCAGTTTCATCATCGCGTTTTTCACAGCTTCTTCCGCCGTCGGAACATGAAGGCGCTCCCTGGCGATCAGGTAGGCGATCACTTCCGTGTCGATCGTCGTCTGGAAAATAGCCCCCGTATACTCCATCTGCTCCCGGAGTTCCTTCGCATTTACCAGATTACCATTGTGGGCAAGCATCAGCGTGCCCTTCACATAATTCAGAACCAAAGGCTGTACGTTTTGCGCATTGCTGGCTCCCGCCGTCGAATACCTCACATGGCCGACCCCGATATTTCCTTTCAGCTTCTCCAGCCCTTCGGCATCAAACACCTCATTTACCAATCCCATTCCTTTTTGGGCCGATACTTGTCCTTTCGGCCCCTCGGTATCACTGACGGCGATCCCGCAGCTCTCCTGCCCGCGGTGCTGGAGCGCAAACAAACCATAATAGATGGTAGAAGCGACATCCTCCCCGTCCAAATCATACATGCCAAACACGCCGCACTCCTCGTGGAGTCCATGTTCACTCATTTCCGAGTTCATACCCTTTGTTTTCCTTTCTCGATTATTGTGTCAGACCGATCCTCTTCGCCACCTCGTTGTAAGCATCCTCGACGCCTCCCAAGTCGCGGCGGAAACGGTCTTTGTCCAGTTTTTCTCTTGTCTGTATATCCCAAAAACGGCAGGTATCCGGTGAAATCTCATCTGCGAGGATGATCGTGCCATCCGCCGTTTTACCAAACTCTATCTTAAAGTCGATCAGCTCAATGCCGCAGTCCTTAAAAAATCCAACGAGAAAATCATTTACCATGAACGCATATTTCGTAATGGTATCAATGTCTTCCTGAGTAGCGATCCCGATCGCCCTCGCAAAATAATCGTTGATGAGCGGATCTCCCAGATCATCGTCTTTGTAGCTGAACTCCAGCGTCGGACAGAGCAGTTTCCTTCCTTCCTCGATCCCGAGACGCTTCGAAAAACTACCGGCCGCCGTATTTCGGATGATCACTTCAAGCGGCACGATGGATACTTTTTTTACCGCTGTCTCACGGTCACTGAGTTCCTCCACAAAATGGGTGGGAACACCTGCCTCCTCCAGTTTTTGGAACAAAAAGTTCGTCATGCGGTTATTGATCACGCCTTTTCCGACGATCGTTCCTTTCTTTTCACCATTAAAAGCGGTCGCATCGTCCTTGTAATCTACGATACAAACGTCTTCCACATCGGTTGCATACACTTTTTTTGCTTTTCCTTCATAAAGCATCTCTCTTTTTTCCACGTTTTTACCTCCATCAACATTTCCAATCATTCACTGTCTTCAACAACCGCGGGAGGCGTCCAGATCCCCCGGCGGATCTTATTCTGCAAAATCCGCAAAACTGCCTGATCTATCTTTTCCTCCTCGATCTTCCCCGTGATGACCGCCTGCTGGACGGAGGAAATCGCAGCATGCAGGTCTTCCGGATCGTACACCATATCCGCGCCGGAACTGATTGCCCTGACTACTGCCTGTTCGGTCGTATACGCATTTGTTATGACCGGAACATCCATTTGTTCTGTTATGATGATCCCATTAAATCCCATCTCGTTTCGGAGAAGTTCCGTCATAATCGTCTCGGATAAAGACGCCGGAACATCCTGATCAACCTTCCCCAACGCCACATGGCCCACCATGATAAAATCTGTCCCCGCATGTATGCCAGACGAAAAAGGTGACAGATTGGTCCGCCGGAGACGGGACAGCCCCGTATCCACTTTCGTATTGATGAGCTTATGATATCTTGCGACCGAAGCAATCCCCGGGAACATTTTCAAAACCGTACAGATACCGTGGTCGCCGACGGCGTGCATACCATTGATCATAGCCTCCACGGCTTCCCCGACCTGCTCCTCATCTATTCCAAAACAACTGCTCTTATAATCGTCCTCCATCCACAGTTTCAGGAAAGCATCCCATTTCGCATTATATTCCTGAAGCCTCTTCTGATACGATTTCAACATTTTCTTCTTCTTTTTTTTGGAGAGTTTCTTCCGATTCAGATTTGGATATTCCGGCCCTTCCCCGATGGCTGAAACCGCGCAGTCACTTACCGCCTGCCTGTCCACCGGCACTTCTTCCTCCGCCAGATCCGCGGACGGCGCAAAATTCAGATTGAATCCCAGATCGGTCAGTTCACCTGCGATGACCTCTCCCGTATTCTCGAGCTGGCCCTCTGTCATATTTTTTCCCATCTCCGCAGGACTGACATATCCCGTGGAAGTGATCGTATCCGTAGCCGCCGCGATGGAATTCCGGCCGCCTCCCTCTTCTTGTGTTCCGATGTATAATGGGATAGAAAGCTCCGTACTCGCGGATACCGACTGCTTCACATCCTGTATCAGAGCCTTGATCTGATCTGCCGTCTGTACATTCCGTTTGTTAAACACGATCCCGCCGATCTTGCCCTTCTCGACCGCCTCCACGAGTTCCGGTGAAACCGTTGTCACAGCTTCCTCCCCTTTTACAAGCTTGTCCGCATCTACTAAAAACATCTGCCCGATCTTCTCTAGCAGAGTCATTGTTTTCAAATATTCCCCAGCCTTTTGAAAAGCCTGTTGATCCAGTTCTTCTTCCGACACCTTCGCCGGCCCCTGTACATCTTCTCCCGTCTCTTCCTCGCTGCTGCCGCATCCCGCCAGACTCAGGCAGAGACAGAACACTAGAAAAATACAAGTAATCCTCTTCATCTTTTCCTCCATGCGTGTGCCTATTTCATCCGCACAAGTTCATGACAAGCCGTACTCTGCCACAAACATTCCATAAATGTACGAAAGTATTATATCAAATAATGTCACATTATACAAATAAATATTTCACAAAAATATGAGAAACATTCAAAATTTTTTATCTTATTTGTAAACAGGGCAAGCTGTCTTACATAAGATAGCATTGTAAATTATTTTAGGAGGAACCTAATATGAGTGATTTATCAGCAACAAACTGCGGTGGCGGATGCTCCTGCAATGAAGGCGGAAGCGGATGCTCCTGCACATGGATTATCATCATTATCCTGCTTTTGAGCTGCTGTGGAGGACACGGCGGCAGCTGGGGAGGATGCGGCGGTGGCGGCAGTGACTGCAGCTGCATCATCTGGATCTTACTCCTTCTGTGCTGCTGCGGCGGCGGAGACGGCTTCGGATTCGGCGGCTTCTGCTAATCCAGCCATCTCTTTTCGTCCAAACAGGGGATGCCGGGACATCGTGCCCGGCATCCCTTTTTGAAATACATAAAAGGCACAGAGCAAAACACATTCCTGCCTTCGCCCTGTGCGCCACACAGATTCCCCTCTCAGCGCGGTCTCTTTGAACAAAGGATAACCTCGCGCTCCTCATCCTTTTCGCATTGCTTCCTGCTTTTGCACTCCTGACACTCAAGATCGATCTCATATATCGTTGTGTCGTCCACGACGAGCTTCGTCCTTTCCGCCTGGCTCATACGATCCTCCGGATTTCCTTTTACTTTTATACTATGATTTCATCTAAAAAAGTATCCTCGTCCCCAAAACAGGAAAGATCAATGCTGTCTTTCCCTCTGATAGAATTCCTTGATGCGGTCTATCCGCGCCGTCATCCCCACAAACAACCGGTCTACAAGCGCCAATGCTGTCATCGCCTCCACGACCGCCACCGCGCGCGGAACGATGACTGGATCGTGGCGGCCTTTGATCTGCACATCGATTTCTTCCCCGGACTGACTGACCGTCTTCTGCCCGGAAAAAATAGAAGGCGTGGGTTTGAATGCCGCCCGCAAAACGATCTGGCTGCCGTCGCTCATACCGCCCAAAATCCCCCCTGCATGGTTCGTTACCGTCTCTATCTCCCCAGACTCCCCGATGTGGAACGCGTCATTATTTTGGGAACCGCGCGTGCACGCTGCCGCAAACCCATCCCCGATCTCGACTCCCTTTACCGCTCCGATCGACATCACGGCCTGCGCCAGCGCCGCATCCAGTTTTCCGAACACCGGCTCGCCAACCCCCGCCGGCATCCCGTTCACCACGCATTCGATCACGCCTCCTGATGAATCATGGTTTTTCATGCAGGCATCCAAATAGTCCTCCGCCCTCTCCGACGCGTCCAGATCCGGCATACGAAGAGGACTTTTCTCAATGTTTTCTTTCAGCATCTTATCATAGTCAATGTGGATCTCCCCGATCGACGTCACATACGCATAAACTTCGATACCGAGCTGCACAAGTATTTTCATCGCCACCGCTCCGCCGGCAACCCTGCCGATCGTCTCCCGGCCGGAGCTTCTCCCGCCTCCCCGGTAATCCCGGAACCCGTACTTCGCGTCAAATGTGAAGTCGGCATGTCCCGGCCGGAAGTATGAAGCAATTTCTGAGTAGTCCCCGGAGCGCTGGGATGTATTAAACACGATCATCGAGATCGGTGTCCCCGTCGTCTTCCCCTCAAACACCCCCGACAAAATCTCCACCTGATCCCCCTCTTTCCGGGGCGTGGCATACTTTGTCACACCCGGCCTGCGCCTGTCCAAAAACTGCTGTATATCTGCCTCACAAAGGGGGATCCCTGCCGGGCAGCCGTCAACGACCACACCGACCCCTTTGCCGTGAGATTCCCCCCATGTGGAAATCGTAAATACCTCTCCGTATACTGAACCTGCCATTCTTTTCTCCTCCATGCCGTTAAACTGATCGAAAAATTTTTCAGCCTTCTCTTTCTTTTTTTCCTTTTCTATAGTATAATAAAATTAAGATTTTTACAATGTGAAATTATAAAATAATCAAAGGAGAATTACGTTTATGTTTAGTCAGTTTTTTGGGAATTATCTTCTGAATAAAGAAGAAATTACCAAAGACCAATTTACTTCCTGTATGGAATACATGAGAGCAAATCGTGTCAAACTTGGTCTGATCGCTGAGTCGGAAGGGCTTCTCACACGAACACAGGCGAACGAGCTCAACCAGCTTCAAATGCAGACTGACAAGCGTTTTGGCGATTTGGCGATCGAACGGGGATACCTCACTGACTCCGATGTTTCCTATCTCTTGAAACTCCAGGGAAATCCTTATTTGATCTTCGTACAGGCACTGGACGAGAACAAGATCATGGATCTAGAAAAAGTCACTGGTCTTGTGGCAGATTTCCAGAGGGATAACGGTCTGTCCCATACCGCGTTGGAAGCGATCAAATGCGGTGATTTTGACCGGCTTCTGCCATCTTTCGTAACAGCGGATAAGGACGATTATTTCTCGCTCATGTCCCTTGCGCTCCGAAACATCGTTCGTTTCGTCAGTCCTTACATCCGCATTGATACTGCCGAAAAAACTACCGAGTATTCTGCCAGATACATCGCTTACCAGAAAACCACAGGTGCTTACGACGGATTCCTGGGATTTGCCAGCAATGACAGAGCCATCCTTACCATAGCGGATGGATATGCCGGTGAATACTTTGAACGGCCAGACGAGGATGCCCTTGATTCTGTGGGAGAATTTACAAACTGCATCAACGGACTCCGCGCCGCTGAACTCAGCTACCAGGATACGGCGATCGACATGCTGCCGCCGGAATTACTCTTTGATTCAGGTATATCGGATGCCGCTGGCTTTTACATACTTCCCCTGTACATCACAGGGAAAAAGGTAGATATGATGATCAAATGCTAAAATTTAATATTGGTCTAAGGGAGGTTGTTCTATGGCAACAGTATTGATTGTGGATGACTCGCGAACATCCCGCAGAATATTAAAAAACATACTTATCGAAAATGAATTTGAAATCGCAGGCGAGGCGGAGGATGGGCAGTCCGGCTACGAAATGTACATCGAGTTAAATCCCGACTTAGTCACTTTGGACATTACGATGCCCGTGCTGGACGGACTCTCATGTCTGAAAAAAATCATGGCTTTTGACAAAAACGCCAAAGTCGTTATGGTGACAGCGGCCGGACAAAAATCAAAAATGGTAGATGCCATCAAAAGCGGTGCTTCCGAGTTTATTCAGAAACCGTTTGAGCCGGAGCAGATCATGTCCATCATTAAAACAGTCATTTAAAACGGAAGGGGGCCGTACTCTGGCCCCCTTCTGCCCCCTTTTCAAAGGAAGAAAAAAACATTGAACAATGTACTTATTTTTGGTATACTTACAATATAAAAAAACGAAAGGAGCATTTCAAATGCGAAATAAAGGAAAGAGATCCGTTGCGATCGCTTTGTCCGCAGTCATGGCATTTTCTGCATTATCTACCGCACCAGATGCAGATGCCGCAGCGAAGGCAAAGAAGATCACATTGAGCGCAACGAAAAAAACGCTGACGGAAGGCGCTAAATTCACCTTAAAAGTGAAAAAAGTAAAACCTGCCAAAGCAAACAAAAAAGTAACGTGGAAATCAAACAAAAAAGCGGTTGCGACCGTAAGCAAGAGCGGTGTCGTGAAGGCAAAAAAAGCGGGAACCGCTAAGATTACAGCTACCTCAAAGAGCAACAAAAAGGTAAAAGCGACGTGTACCGTTAAGGTAAAGGCAAAAACCAACGTAAACGATGTACCAAAACAGACGCAGGCTCCGATCGCTACGCCGCCGGCAACACCAGCCGTTCCTAACAATACACCGGCAGCGACACCGGAAATTCCGGCAACTCCGGTACCTACACCCGTACCGACGCCAAGCATTACGCTTCCTGATGATTCCATGAAAGAAAATGCAGCGTTCAACGTGGGAACAGTTATCAACTACGACAAGACACAGGATGTGAACTTCACCGCATTGGCAAAACAGCAGTTTGACGTGGTTTCGTTTGAAAACGAAATGAAAGGTTACTCCCTGCTGGATACCGAAGCTTCTATGGCAGGCGACGGAACTCCGGTCTGCAAGTTCGAGCAGGCAGACGGCATGGTAGAGTGGGCGATCGCAAACGGCCTTAAAGTCCGCGGCCACGTTCTGATCTGGGAATCCAGCATGGCAGAATCGTTCTTCCATATCGACTACGATAAAGATAAGGGTCTTGTCGATAAAGAAACTTTATTAAAACGTATGGAGAGCTACGAAATGCAGGTTGTCACTCATTTCGAGTCCAAATACCCGGGAACCGTGATCGCATGGGATGTCGTAAACGAAGCGATCGATACCGATAATCAGACGAAAGCGGACGAGACGACGGGACTTCATCTTTACACGACTGGTAAGTTTTATCAGATCATCGGCGGTGATTACATCAAATACGCGTTTGAATACGCAAATAAAGCTGTTGCAGCTACCGGAGCAGACATCCAGTTGTTCTACAACGACTTTAACTGCTTCCAGGCACCAAAAACCGAATACATCAAAGAACTGATCAAGTATCTGAACGCCGATCCTGCCAATCCGCTTTTGGACTGCATGGGTATGGAAGGTTATGTACTGTTCGAATGGCCGGGACCAAATCCGGTGAAACAAGCGATGGAAGCATTCGCTGACTGCGGCGTCAAAGTGGGCATCAATGAGTTGTGCGTACGCCTGAACGACCAGCTGGCATCCGGTAAGACCGTTTCCGAAAAGGATATTGCCTCCCATGCGGAAATGTACAAAAAGATGTTCACAGCTTACTGTACATTTGCACAGGAACATCCGAATACGTTGACAAATGTCAGCATCTGGGCTCTGTTCGACCGACCTGATCTCATCGGCAATACCGAGCATTATGATTACGGAGTGTACGGCACGCATTCCGGTCTGTTTACCGCAGATTTTGAACCGAAACAGGCATTCTTTAATGTCATTGAAGTTTTAAAAGAAAAGGGCGGTAACTAAGCGGCGGTGTACCTTATCAAACAAATAAAGCCTGTCTGGATCCTATAACAGATTCCAGACAGGCTTTTTTACGCCAGAACGCTTAATTCGACATAACCTCTTTCCATTTCACGTTATATCGTTCATCCACTTCCGCTCCCAAATAGCGGAATGTCTCACAGTTTGTCAGGGAACCAAATTCCGGGAACGCGATGTCACTATTTCGGAACTCCTCCTCCTCGATCAGATTTCGTCCCTCGCTGTTCGGAATCGAGTACGTGATATAATCAAAATTCATTTTCGCAATCTCGGGACGGCATAGAAAATCTAAAAACTTTTCTGCGTTTTCTTTATTTTTCGCTCCTTTGGGGATGACCCAGGAATCAATCCACAGATTGCTTCCCTCTTTCGGGATCACATATTCCAGATCAGGATTTTCTTTTTGGCAGGTAAGCGCCTCTCCCGAATAAATGACGCCGATCGCCGCCTCATTTCCGATCATCTTGTCGCGTACCTCGTCGACGACATACGCCTGGACGACGCCGGATCTTTTCTGCTCGATCAGCTTTTGTTTCGCCTCTTCCAGCTGCTTTTCATCCATACTGTTCAGCGAATAACCGAGATATTTAAGCGTAATGCCGAACGCATCGCGCACACTTTTCTGCATTAAGATATTGTCCTCGTATTTTGTATCCCAAAGGATCCCCCAGCTGTCCACCGGCTCTTTGACCATCGACTTATTATATAGAATCCCTACCGTTCCCCAAAGATGAGGCACGCTGTATCGGTTTCCCTCATCAAAGGCCCGGCTCGCCTCCATATACTCCTTGTCGATGTACTTGATATTCGGAATATTGTCAAAGTTGATCTCTTCTAAAAGATCCTCGGAGATCATCCTCTCCACCATATAATCGGACGGGCAGACGAGGTCATACTGCACCGCCCCGTTCGCGATAAGCGGATACATCACTTCATTCGTCTCATACTCGTCGTATGTCACCTGGATCCCTGTCTCTTCCTCAAACATTGCCAGGGCATCCGGGTCAAAATACTCTCCCCAGTTATAAATATAAAGTTCCCCTGCCGCTTCATCTCCACCGCTCCCACA
>CAJTTQ010000048.1 GCA_910579145.1 uncultured Eubacterium sp. | reverse complement strand
TCATATTTCTGAAAGATATTTTGTACAAATGGGCTGATCGGTTTTAATTCCATGTTTTCCTCCATATAGGCGATTGCGGTAAGAATAAGTCATTGCGCAAAACGGTCATTGCTCGAAACGGTCAGTTCGCGTTGCGCTTGGAACGGTAGCGCTCGGTCCCGTCAAGGATCTTTTTGCGGATGCGCAGATTTTCCGGTGTGATCTCGAGCAGTTCATCGGTGTCGATAAATTCGATCGCTTCCTCCAGGCTCAGCTCTTTTTTCGGTGAGAGGCGGAGCGCGTCATCGGAGCCGGAAGCCCGTGTGTTCGTCAGCTGCTTTTTCCTGCATACATTTACTTCGATATCATCAGTTTTACCATTTTGACCGACGACCATACCACCGTACACTTTTTCACCGGGGCCGACAAACAGCGTGCCGCGCTCCTGCGCGCTAAACAGGCCGTAGGTCACGGTCTCACCGGTCTCATACGCGATGAGGGAACCCTGTTTCCGGTAGGCGATGTCGCCTTTGTATGAGCCATAGCCGTAAAATTCGGTGTTGATGATGCCATTTCCTTTTGTATCGGTCATAAATTCCCCGCGATAGCCGATCAGGCCGCGGGACGGGATGAGAAATTCGAGCCTTGTCGTGCCGGCGCCGTGAGGAGTCATCGCCTGGAGCTCGCCTTTTCGCTGGCTGAGTTTATCAATGACAGTGCCGGTAAATTCATCGGGGACGTCTACGTAGGCGCGCTCCATCGGTTCTAACTTCTTTCCGTGCTCGTCGGTTTTATACAGGACTTCCGGTTTGCTCACCGCGAATTCATAGCCTTCCCGCCGCATATTCTCGATGAGGACCGACAGATGGAGCTCGCCGCGGCCGGATACTTTGAACGCTTCCGTCGTATCGGTATCTTCGACGCGCAGGCTGACGTCGGTATTCAGCATACGGTAAAGACGATCGCGCAGGTGGCGGGATGTGACGTATTTGCCCTCCTGCCCGGCAAGCGGACTGTCATTTACGATAAAGTCCATCGAGATCGTCGGCTCGGAGATCCGCTGGAACGGGATGGGCTGGGGGTTATCCGGGGAACAGAGGGTGTCGCCGATATGGATGTCGGAAATACCGGAGATCGCGACGATGGAACCGATGCCGGCTTCCGTCACCTCGACGCGGTTCAGGCCCTCAAACTCGTAGAGTTTACTTATTTTTACTTTATGATATTTTTCTGGATCATGCGCGTTTACGATCGCCACGTCCTGATTGACGCGGACCGAGCCGTTATCCACCTTTCCCACGCCGATCCGTCCGACATATTCATTGTAATCAATCGTGCTGATCAGCACCTGCGTATCGGCGTCCGGGTCTCCTTTTGGCGCGGGGATATAGTCGATGATCGCGTCAAATAGCGGTTTCATGTCCGTTCCCGCTTCTTCTATCGAGGCGGAAGCGGTCCCTTCTTTTGCGGACGCAAAGATAAACGGGCAGTCAAGCTGCGACTCATCGGCATCTAAGTCAATGAATAATTCAAGGATCTCATCGACGACTTCCTCCGGGCGGGCCTCGGGCCGGTCGATCTTATTGATGCAGGCGACGACGGGGAGCGAGAGCTCCAGCGCTTTTTTCAGCACGAATTTTGTCTGCGGCATCGCACCCTCAAACGCGTCCACCACGAGAATGACGCCATTCACCATTTTCAGTACGCGCTCGACTTCCCCGCCGAAGTCGGCGTGGCCCGGCGTATCGATGATATTTATTTTTACATCGCCATAGTGGATGGCCGTGTTTTTGGATAAGATCGTAATGCCGCGCTCCCGCTCGATATCGTTTGAGTCCATGACCCGCTCGGCAACCTCCTGGTTTGCGCGGAATACGCCGCTTTGTTTCAATAGTTCATCTACGATCGTCGTCTTCCCGTGGTCTACGTGAGCGATGATCGCAATATTTCTTATGTCATTTCTTTTCGTAAACATTTGCAAAGATACCCTTTCATGTGTTATTATAGTATATAGAGTATAACCTCTACTGCCTTACATATTGTAGCACAAGAAAAAAATTTAAGCAAATTGAATTATTTTGGTTCTAAAGAGAGGGATATGCGCATATCATTATTAAGGTAACGATAAAAAATCCATGACGGGACACTACATGGAAAAATAAACAAAGGGGGTCATATGATGACAGATAAGGTTTTAGGAAACAATCAGGTAAATGTGTATGGAGAGGTAGTGAGCGAATTCTCTTTCAGTCACGAAGTGTACGGGGAAGGTTTTTATATGGTGCATCTTTCAGTGAGAAGGCTCAGCAACGTGTACGACACGATCCCTCTCATGGTTTCGGAGAGACTTGTGGATGTATCAAAAGATTATAGGGGGAAATACTTTGAAGTAAGCGGACAGTTCCGGTCGTACAACCGGCATGAGGAGAGCAGAAACCGTCTGATCTTATCGGTTTTTGTGAGGGATTTGAGAGTGGATGAGGTGGAAATCGGCAGTGAGAAACCGAATTACATATTTTTGGACGGGTATATCTGCAAGGCGCCTGTATACCGAAAGACGCCGCTCGGGCGTGAGATCGCTGACCTTTTGCTTGCGGTAAACCGCCCATATGGGAAATCTGATTACATCCCGTGTATCTGTTGGGGAAGGAATGCGAGATTTGCCGATGGCTTCCAGGTTGGGGAGCATATCCAGATCTGGGGAAGGATCCAGAGCCGTGAATATCAAAAGAAACTGGATGAGGAAACATTTGAGACGAGGGTGGCGTATGAGATTTCCGTGAGCAAGCTCGAGCATATCGAAGAGATGTCGGCGATCGTTGCCGCGTCGGAGGAAATTCCGTCGGAAGGAAATCCGTCGGAAGGAAATCCGTCGGAAGAGACGCTGGACGAGGAAGAGTACTGAGTACGGGCTGTGAAGGAACATACAAATGTTTTTCTTGCCATAAGACAGATTTTGTGGTAAATTATCCCCATGCGGGTGAAAATCTGCATGTAATGATATGTTTGTAACAAAAGAGAGGTGTTTTAAGACGATGGAAACAGGAATTGTGCAGGTGTTTTATGGAGACGGGAAGGGAAAGACGTCGGCGGCAGCCGGACAGGCGCTCCGGGAACTGCAGGAAGGGCAGCGCCTTACGATGATCCAGTTTTTAAAGGGAAAAGTGGCAAATGAGTTCCATATACTGGAACGGCTGGAACCGGATGTAAAGATCTTCCGTTTTGATAAAAGTGAATGCAATTACTGCGATCTCACCGATGAGGCGAAAGAAGAGGAAAAGCACAATCTCTTAAACGGGTTCAATTTTGCGAAAAAGGTGATAGAGACAGGAGAGTGTGATGTTATCATTTTGGATGAGGTGTTAGGCCTGATCGATCTTGATATACTGACAGCGGATGATGTAGAAGACCTGCTTCGGATTCAGGGAGATTACCAAAAGCTGATCCTGACGGGAAATAAGCTCCCGGACCAGATACGGGTTTATGTAGATGAGGTTTCGGAAATCTCGTGATGACGGGAAAGGGTTCAGATGAGGATGGATCATGGACGAAGAAAGAACAGATCTTGCGTCTGTGATCCATTTTCAGAACAAAAGGAAAAGAGAGGAATAGGAGACGAATGGGAAAAGAAAAGAATTGGAAGAAAGAGAAGGCAGTTTTACTTGATGTCGGGATCATAGCAGCGATCATAAGCGTGATCGTACTGGTTGCCTATCAGGTCAATGGGATCTATCCGTTCGGGGATGAGACGATCGCCCGCGGTGACATGGTCCAGCAGACGATACCGGCAGGGATGTACTATGTATGGGATATCCTGCATGGGGATGCGAGTCCGTTTTTTACATGGAATTCGGCTTTTGGCATAAATATTTCCGGCGCTTCGTCGCTCGGGGCGTTCCTTAGTCCGCTCAATCTGTTTTTATATTTTTCTACGAGGGACAATCTGGTAAATTTCGTGAATATCCTTCTTATATTGAAAATGATCGCCATCGCATGCGCGATGTACTTTTATCTGAAAAAATATGATATAAAAAATGTGGCGCGGATCATAGGCGGCGTCCTTTACGCGTTTGGCGCGGCGTCCCTCATCCATTTTCAGATCATATTTGTGATGGACGCGGCATTTTTGCTCCCGCTTCTCATGATCGGGATTGACCGCATATGGAATAAGAAAGGGTGCAGATTCTTTATCGTTGTATTTGCCCTGACGATGATCACAAATGTATATACCGGATGTATCACCTTGATCTTTCTCTTTCTGTCGAGCGGGGCAAAGTTATTCTTTGACAAGATGGAAAAGGAGGAGAAACACAGGTGTTCGCTGCAGCTCGGGGTATCGGTCGGAGCAGCGGTTTTACTGAGCGCCGTGGTGAGTATACCCGCCTTTCTCTGTATCGCGAATACGTCGAGGAGCGGGGACGGCAATTTTCTGAACACGTATCTGACCGCGATACAGAACGGATGGAATATCAGCGAATGGAAGACGGTCGAGCGGATGTTTGTCAATATGGCGCTTCCATGTGCTGCGATCCTGTTCTTTCTATGGAAAGGGAACGAGCGCGGCCGGGAATTCAGGGAAAAATACCGAAGCCATATCGTTATGGTCGTATTCATGATACTTTCGGTCGTTGTTTCGGGGACAGAACTGCTCTGGCACGGAGGAACGAGAGCGCTTTGGCCGATTCGATTTATCTATGTGATCTCTTTCGTTCTGATCGATTTTGCGGTTGTACTGTATAAGGAAAATAAGCAGGTTGTGCAGGGGATCGGAAACTGGCTGAAAGGTAAGATCATATACGGGGTCGCGGGAGCGGCGGCGCTCCTTTCCGGCTGGATCTTTTATCGGATTTACGACGCGTTCTGTAAAAATGACGCTTACGGCCAGCTGGGCGACGGCTTTTTATGTATATTTATCGAACTGTTCTGCGCTGCCCTTTACTGGTGCTTTTTAAAAGGAAAGAAAAAAGAATGGATCCTCATACTGCTCTGTGTGCAGATGACATGCACTTCCATCATCAGCTTCGCGCCGAATAAAGATAATGTCACGGTGTTTTCACCGGAATATCTGAAGGCGTCAAGTGAAGTGGCTACGAGTATGGAGACGGAGATCGGGGATTTTGAGAGGATTAAAAATACGGATTATAAGGTCGATCACATTGAGTACTCTCTTGTTTTGGGAGCAGAGGCGATTTCGAATTACTGGCATGTCATCCCGACACAACTCCAGTCGAATTTCGCGGCGCTCGGATATACGATCAACTGGACGCAGCTTTTGGATACGGGCGGCACTGTCTTTACCGATACGCTGTTCCAAACGAAATATTTTCTCAGCCAGTACGAGCTGCCGGAAGAGTTATATGATTACCTCGAGGCGGTAGACGGGTATGGCGGCGATGTCCTGCATCTGTACGGGAACAAGTTCGAGCTGCCGTTTGCCATCGGTACGGATGCGCCTTCGCTGCAGCAGAGCGCAGAGAAGTTCCAAACGCAGAATAATCTGTTTGCGGCGATCACTGGCGGGCAGGAGCGGCTCATACAGGACATCTCACATCAGGTGTCCGGCAGCCGTTTTGACATGGAAGTTGGAAATGAAAAGAAGCTGTTCTATTTTTACGGGACGAACTCGAGCAGCGATCCGCTTACGATTTCGGTGAATGGTTCGCCGGTCCTGGTTCCATCGTCTTCCGTGCCGATGAACCAGCAGTATCCGGCTGATTTTGGCAATGGTTTTGTTTATCTCGGAGGTTTTCAGAATGAACACGTCAGCATTCAGTTTAGCGGAGGTGGAAACTCGTCAAACATCCATCTGGGCATGATGGACTACAATACGTTTGTAAACGGGATCGAGACTGTGAAAAAGCAGAATCCGCAGATCAAGTCTTTGAAGCAGAAAAATTCGGGGTTGAAGATCGAACTGGATCAGGTGACGAAACCGTACGTATTCCTGCCGGTATCGTATGACGAGGGATGGGTGTGCAAGGTAAATGGTGAAGAGGTATCGGAAATCGGATATATGGACGGGATGCTGTCCATACCGGTAGAACAGGGAGCGAACGAGATCGTACTGAGCTATGTGCCGGACGGACAAAAAACAGGTGCTGTCAT
Organism: uncultured Eubacterium sp.; assembly: GCA_910579145.1. GTDB lineage: Bacteria > Bacillota > Clostridia > Lachnospirales > Lachnospiraceae > Eubacterium_F. Next base: position 15,335 of record CAJTTQ010000048.1, on the reverse strand, counting down.
ATCGATCATAGTCCTGCTCCTTCTGGCTGCGGTTACTGTTCTCCAAAAGAAAACGAACATCTTCGCAGCTAAGCTGGAAGGGGCATTGCCGGTCAAAATACTGGGCCAGGCAGCGTACGTGGTATTTGCGGCATTGTTTATCGTGGTGGTCATCCTATTATTTGCGATCCCCGCGCTTTACCGGCTCCGCGATGTATGGATTGGATCGGAATAGGCCAAAATAGTAAAAAACATGATTTTACTATTGACCGCATGAGTAAGAAGTGCTATTATAAATTTTAAGTAAACAAAGTGTAGAGGCGCGGGCTTTATGAGTAGTCTACCGGATATGCAGGTACATATGTGATGGTAAATGAAAGGAAAGTCTGCCGAAGGGGAGCGCTTGCCTGAAGCGGTCTGCCTGGGCATATGTTGAAGAAGCATATGACTGTCATCGTCTGGATGGAGTGCTACGGAGTGTGAGAGGAATCATTAACGGCATTTTCCATTCGGAAAGTGCCGTTTTTTGGATAGGAAATGCGCGCAGCGCAGAAAAGAGGATTACTATGTCAATATTTACAGGAGCTGGCGTAGCTCTCATTACGCCAATGAATGCCGACGGGTCGGTAAATTATACGAAAATGGAAGAAATCATCGAGTTTCAGATCGCGAACCACACAGATGCCATTATCATCTGTGGGACGACGGGAGAGGCTTCGACACTTTCGAATGAGGAACATTTGGAATGTATCCGCTTCTGCTGCAAGGTGGCGGACGGGAGGATTCCGGTGATTGCCGGAACAGGTTCAAACTGCACGGCTTCGGCGGTCTATCTGTCAAAAGAAGCCGAGGCGGCAGGGGCGGACGGACTGCTCGTCGTGACGCCGTATTACAATAAATGTACGCAGAACGGCTTGAAAGCGCATTTTACGAAAATCGCGGAAGCGGTTGATATTCCGATCCTCCTGTACAATATCCCCGGGAGGACCGGCGTGAAGATCATGCCGGAGACCGTCGTGGCGCTGTGCCGCGATACGAAGAATATCGTAGGCGTCAAAGACGCGACAGGGGATCTGTCCGAGGTGGCGAATGTGCTCAGCCTCGCGAGAAAAGAAAACACAGAGGTAGATCTCTATTCGGGAAATGACGACCAGATCATACCGGTGCTGTCTTTGGGCGGGAAAGGCGTGATCTCCGTTCTCTCGAACATCCTCCCGCAGGAGACGCATGACATGACAGCGTCTTATCTCAGTGGGGATCTAAAGAAGGGGATGGAGCTTCAGCTCACCTATTTTGATCTGATCCAGGCACTGTTTTGTGAGGTGAACCCGATCCCGGTGAAAAAGGCGATGAACCTGATGGGGATGGAGGTCGGTTCCCTGCGTGCCCCGTTGACTGAGATGGAGGACGCAAATGCGGCCAGGCTTTCGGACGAGATGAAAAAACTCGGAATGGTATAAAAGTGTGAATAGAACGACGGATTTTTGAAAGGATGTACAGAAATGACAAACATTATTTTATGCGGATGCAGCGGCGTAATGGGAAGAACGATCACGGAACTTGTAAAAAACGATGACGAGGCGAAGATCGTCGCGGGGATCGATCTGGCAGACGACGGAAGAACGGATTATCCGGTATTTTCTTCCATCGCGGCCTGTGACGTGGACGCGGATGCGCTCATAGACTTTTCGAGTCCGAAAATTTTAGATGATATTTTGGCCTACTGTGCCGAAAAGAAGCTGCCGGCAGTTCTCTGCGCCACCGGATACGATGAGCAGCAGCTCGAGGCGATCGAGGCGGCGGCGGAGCGCTCGGCGGTCCTGCGATCGGCGAACATGTCGCTCGGGATCAACACACTGATGAACCTCGTACAGCAGGCTGTGAGCGTGCTGGCGCAGGAAGGATACGATGTGGAGATCGTGGAAAAACACCATAACCAGAAACTGGATGCCCCTTCGGGAACGGCGCTCGCGCTGGCGGATTCCGTCAATGAGGCGGCAGGGGGATGTTTTGAGTACGTGTACGACCGCTCGCAGAGGAAACAGAAGAGAGACCGGAAAGAACTGGGTATCAGCGCGGTACGCGGCGGAACGATCGTGGGAGATCACGATGTGATATTTGCCGGGCCGGATGAAGTGATCACGCTTTCCCATTCCGCTTACAGCAAAGCGGTATTCGGAAAGGGCGCGGTAGCGGCCGCCAAGTTTTTAAAGGGAAAAGGCGCAGGGCGCTACGATATGGCGGATGTAATAAAGGCGAAATGAATTTTTTTGCCGCATGTGAATGGAAAACAAATAAACAGGATCGAGGGTAGAGTATGGTTCCAATTCGTGTAAGAGAAGTGTTGGAGGCGACAGACGGCACTTTGCTGTGTGGGGATATCGAATCGGTTATCACGGACGTGGTGACTGATTCGCGGAGCGCAAAAGAGGGCACGTTATTTGTGCCGGTCATAGGAGAGCGGGTGGATGCCCACCGGTTTATCCCGGATGTGATGGCAGCGGGGGCGGCGGCTTCGTTTACGTCGGATTCGAATATCATGGCGGCGATGCCGGATGGGATGGCGCGGGGGTCGGGTGAATCGGCCGGGAGTGCGGATGGAGTGCCGGAGGAAGCGGCGGGAAATGTGCCGGATGGGTTCGCCTGCATTTATGTGAGGGACACGATTGAAGCGCTGCAGAAGCTGGCCGCCGCATACCGGGCGAAGTTTGACATTCCGGTGATCGGCGTGACGGGAAGTGTCGGCAAGACGACGACGAAAGAAATGATCAGCGCCGTACTATCCCGAAAATATCATGTTCTGAAAACAATCGGAAATCTGAACAGCCAGATCGGAACGGCGCTGATGATGTTCCACATCGACGAACAGACTGAGCTCGGCGTGTTTGAGATGGGAATCAGCCTGCCGGGCGAAATGGCGCGTCTGGTAGAGATCGTAAAGCCGCAGACAGCCGTGATGACGAACATCGGTGTATCCCATATCGGAAATCTCGGAAGCCGTGAGGCGATTACATATGAAAAGGGGCATATCATCAAGTATGTCGGCACCGAAGAGGCGGCCGGACGTCTGGGCGGCCGGATGTATGTCTGCGGAAACGGGGATCTCAGACAGCTTTCCAAAGAGAATCTTCCCTGGAAAATCGTATCCGCAGTTACGGATGGAACGGACTCCGGCACTGAGAAACAAAATGAGAAACAAACCCCGCGGGAAGAGATTTCTGCCGGTGACATTGTTTACTACGGGACAGAACCGGACTGTGACAGGCGGGCCGACGGCATTCAGGTGACGGAGCGCGGGCAGCGTTTTGTCTATCACGGACAGGGTTCGTGCGAGGTGGAACTTTCGGTAATGGGCGCGCATAACGTAAACAACGCGGTGATCGCGCTGGCACTGGCGGAACAGTTTGGCGTGGATCTGACGGCGGCGGCCGCCGCGCTGGCGGAGTACCGGCCGTTTTCGATGCGCGGCGAAAGAAAGGACTGCCACGGCTACCATATCATAGACGATACGTATAATGCCAGTCCGGATTCGATCAACAGCAACATCGACGCGCTGTTTGACTACGGGGAGGACGGCCGGAAGATCGCGGTTCTCGGCGACGTGCTCGAACTCGGTGAACAGAGGGAAGAACTGCACCGGGGGATCGGGACATTTATATTGAAAGAAGCCGCGGAGGGAAAGAAACTTTCCTATGTGGTAACGGTCGGGGAGGGAGCCGGTTTTATCGCGGAGCACATCCGGGAGCATTCGGATATCCCGACGGAAAAATGCGCCACTACCGAAGAGGCGGCGGCATGGATCAGAGAGATGGCGCGGCCCGGTGACTGGATCCTCGTCAAAGGTTCCCGGGGGATGCACATGGATGAAGTCGTGGAAAAGGTTGTGATGTCGTGTACGCAGATGTGATCGTAGACATCCGGGTGGAGGCGCTCGACCGGACGTATCAGTACCGCGTTCCGAAGGAACTGGAGCCGGAAATCTCGGCCGGTACGCCGGTGAGGATCCCGTTTGGCAGGGGAAACCGCCTGATGCACGGCTTTGTCATCGGATTTACGGAAACGCCGGCCTTTGAAGTGAGCCGGATCAAAGACATACTCGGTGTCGAGAAAAAGCATATATCCGTGGAGGGACAGCTTCTTCAGATCGCCGTATTTCTGCGGGAGCAGTACGGCTGTACGATGAATGAGGCATTGAAGACGGTACTCCCGGTGCGCAAAAAGATTAAGTCAGTGGAGGAGCACTGGCTTAATTTTGCAGTGACCGATCAGGAAGCGGCGGATATCCTCCATGAGTATGAGAGAAAGCACTATAAAGCAAAGGCCAGGCTTCTAAACGGCATGTTAGCTGAGGGCGGCGTGCTGACAAAGCGCATGGCAGATGTGAAGTACGGGGTGAAAAAGCCGGTGATCGACAGCCTTGTCAAAGACGGGATCATCACGGTGACGAGGGAGAGGAAATACCGGAATCCAGCAGAAGAGATGGAACAAAAGAATGTCACGGCGCACACGCTGAATGAAGAGCAGCAGACGATCGTCACCGATTTTGCGCGGGAATACGGGGCGGGCGTGCGCCGGAATTATCTTTTGTACGGCATTACGGGAAGCGGAAAGACGGAGGTCTATATCCATCTATTGAAGACGGTCATCGCAGCCGGCCGTCAGGCAATCGTCCTCATACCGGAGATCTCCCTTACGTTTCAGACGGTATCCCGGTTCCGCGCCGCGTTTGGGGAGCGGGTGGCCGTCATGCACTCGCGCCTGTCTGACGGGGAGCGGTACGATCAGTATGAGCGGGCCAAAAACGGCGAGGTGGATATCATGGTCGGGCCCCGTTCCGCGCTGTTTACGCCATTTGAAAAACTGGGCATCATTATCATGGACGAAGAGCATGAAACGAGTTACATCAGTGAGGGGGCGCCGCGTTATCACAGCGATGAGGTTGCGAAATACCGCGCCGGACTGGCGGGTGCCAGCGTCGTGTTTGGCTCGGCAACACCGTCGGTAAAAAGTTATCTGGCGGCAAAGGACGGGCGCTATAAGCAATACCGGCTGACCAAACGGACAGGTGACGCCGGACTGCCGGCGATCCACACCGTGGATCTGCGCGAGGAGATGCGGGCCAAAAACCGCTCGGTGTTCAGCCGTATCCTGCAGGAAAAAATGGAAGAGCGCCTGCGAAAAGGCGAGCAGAGCATGCTTTTTATCAACCGGAGGGGGTACGCCGGTTTTGTTTCTTGTAGAAATTGTGGAAATGTGTTACAATGTCCTCATTGTGATGTGTCAATGACGGCACATAAAAACCATACCGGGGATGTCGATACGCTCCTGTGCCATTACTGCGGCCACGCCGCGCGGATGCCGGAGCGGTGTCCGTCTTGTGGTTCGCCCTATATCGCGGCCTTCGGGCTGGGTACGCAGAAGGTGGAGGAAATGCTCGGCAGACGGTTTCCGACGGCCAGGATCCTGCGGATGGACGCGGATACGACAGCGGGGAAACATGGACACGAACATATTTTATCGGAGTTTCGCGCGGGACATGCCGACATTCTCATCGGGACACAGATGATCGTCAAAGGGCACGATTTTCCAAATGTAACGCTCGTGGCAGCGCTGGCCGCGGATATGAGCATGTTTGACAATGACTTCCGCAGCAGTGAGAGAACATTCCAGCTTCTGATGCAGGCGAGCGGCCGCGCCGGACGGGGAGAAAAATCCGGGGAGGTCGTCATCCAGACGTATCAGCCGGAGCACTATGTGATCGCGAGTGTCGCCGCGCAGGATGCGGAGCTGTTTTACGACAACGAGCTTGCCTACCGGCGCATGATGGAATACCCGCCATACGGGGAAATGATCGCTGTTAGTGTATCGTCAGAGACGCCGGAAGCGGGCGAGGCATGCCTGGCTAGGCTGGCAAAAAGGCTGCAGCACTCGTTTGGCGGACAGATCAAACGGATCGGCCCGGCCCCCGCCGCCGTGAAGCGGGTCAAAGACCGGTTCCGGCTGGGGCTTTACGTAAAGGCACAGACAGGACAGCTGATGGAGCAGGTCAGATCGGAGATCGAGGCGTGGAAGTCGGAAGAAGACGATTCCAACTATATGCAGTATGAAGTGTTTTAGTTTGAAAATTTGAGATGAATAAGATTGAACAGAAATGAGGGGAACCCATGGCACTTAGGAATATTCGGACGATTGGCGATGACATTTTGTATAAGACCGCCAAAGAAGTAAAAGAAATGACCGGAAAGACAAAACAATTAGTAGAGGATCTGCTGGAGACGATGTACGAGGCAGAGGGCGTCGGACTGGCGGCACCGCAGGTTGGAATACTTAAGCGGATCGCAGTCATTGACATTACGGAAGAGCGCGACAGTCCGATCGTTTTAGTCAATCCGGTGGTTACGTATACGGGAGGTGAGCAGCGCGGCAGCGAAGGATGTCTGAGCGTACCCGGAAAGGCGGGCGTCGTTACGAGACCGAACATCGTGCGGGTACGGGCGTTTGATCAGGATATGAATGAATATGAGATTGAGGGGGAAGAGCTTTTGGCTCGCGCCCTGATCCATGAGATCGAGCATTTGGACGGGCATCTCTATGTGGAAAAAGTAGAAGGGGAACTAAAAGACGTAGAGGAAGAGTGTGAATGAAACTACGGATTCCTCATCACGTAGTTTCTCGTAACGCGCCGCAAGCGGCACGTTCCTTAATTCACACTGGGAGAAAAGGAGGGTTTTGATGAACGTGATTTTTATGGGAACGCCGGATTTTGCCGTTCCGGTGTTACAGGCTCTTTTGGATGCGGACGAACACCGTGTGACGGCGGTCGTCACACAGCCGGATAAGGCGCGGGGGAGAAGCGGGAAACTGGTCTTTACCCCGGTCAAGGAGGCGGCGGTGGCACACGGCGTTCCGGTTTATACGCCTGAGCGGGTAAAAGACCCGGCATTTGTCGAGACGCTCCGGGGGATTCTGTGCGATGTCATCGTTGTGGCGGCATTCGGACAGATTTTATCGAGAGAAATATTGGAACTGCCAAAATACGGCTGTATCAATGTCCATGCGTCACTTCTGCCTAGATGGAGGGGAGCGGCACCGATCCAGTGGGCGATCCTGGCGGGAGATCGAACGACCGGTATTACAACGATGCAGATGGATGAAGGACTGGATACCGGTGATATGCTGCTCAAGAAAGAAATCGTGATCAGCGAGGACGAGACAGGTGAGACCTTATTTGACAGGCTCTCAAAGCTTGGCGGGCCGCTCTTGCTTGAGACGCTTTCGCAGGCGGAGCGGGGGACACTAAGGCGTGTCAAACAGCATGACGAGGAGAGTACGTACGCGAAAATGCTTCGGAAAGAACTGGGAAAATTGGATTTTTCGAAAGAAGCGGCCGAACTGGAGCGGTATGTGCGGGGATTGAATTCCTGGCCGAGCGCGTACACGTATTTCCGCGGAAAAATGATGAAAATATGGCGGGCATCCGTCATTGACCGGAATACTAAGCTGCCGTGCGGGGCGGTAGCCGAAGTGGAACAAGATGGATTCTGTATCCAGACGGGGAATGGACTGCTAAAAGTGCTGGAAGTGCAGTTAGAGGGAAAGAAGCGGATGAAGAGCGCGGATTTTTTGAGAGGGAACGACGTTGCGGACGATAGCTTTTGAGATCATATACGGGGTGATGGAGCAAAGGGAACACAGCGATGAGCGGTTCCATCTGTTGGCAGAACAGGGCAGGAAGAGGGACGGACAGGCATTTACCAGACAGGAAAAAAGCTTCTTACGCCGTCTTTCGTATGGTACGATCGAGCGCGCGCTTTTTTTGGATGCGGTGATCGAATTATTTTCCAAAATCCCGGTCCTGAAAATGAAACCGGCGATCCGCACGATCTTACGAATGGGGACATATGAGATCCTGTTTATGGATGCGGTCCCGGCATCGGCTACGTGCAATGAAATGGTGAAATTGGCGAGAAAGAAAAGGTGGGACAGCCTGAGCGGCTTTGTCAATGGGGTTCTGCGGAGTATCGCACGGGAAGAAAATCAAACGCTGCGAAGGAAGGCCTGTCAGGGGGCAGCGACGCCGGAAAAACGGCTGTCTGTCCTCTACTCAGTGCCGGAAGAACTGGCGCATATGCTCGTACAGGCGTACGGAAAGAAGACGGCGGAAAAAATCTTTGCCTCGTTTTATGACAACCGGCCCGTTACGATCCGGGTGCAGACGATGAACGCGTCGGTCGAACAGGTCAGGGAAGAGCTGGCGCAGGCCGGCGTATGCGTCGCCGATGGTGTGTATATGGATACGAGCCTGATCATTCGGGATTTTGAGCGGATCGAGTCGCTGCCCGGGTTTGACGAGGGACATTTTGTCGTGCAGGATGAGAGTTCGATGCTTCCGGTACTCATATCAGGTATCCGGCCCGGTGATACTGTGTTGGATGTCTGCGCCAGTCCCGGCGGAAAAACATTTCACGCGGCCGATCTTTTGAAAGGCGGGGGAACGGTGCTCGCGAGGGATGTTTCGCAAAAGAAACTGCGCCGTCTCCGGGAAAATGCAAAAAGGCTGCGGGCGGAGCATGTTACGATCGAGCAGTGGGACGCTGTGGATATAGATGCGGAGTGGAGCGGGCGCGCCGACGTCGTACTTGCGGACGTTCCGTGTTCCGGTATCGGCGTCATCGGCAGAAAACCAGAAATCCGGTACCACGCGATGGAACATGCCAGGGAACTCGCGCAGCTTCAGAAAAAGATCGCAGCCGGGGCAGCCGCGGCGCTGCGGCCGGGCGGAACGCTGGTTTACAGCACGTGTACAATACATCCCCGCGAAAATGAAGAGGTGGCGGACTGGATCGAGAATCATCTGCCGCTGAAACGGGTCTCTTTGGATGAGTATTTACCCGAGGCGCTGAAAAACGGCATGACGGCGCGGGGAATGATCCAGATCCTGCCGGGGATCCAATCGTGTGACGGCTTCTTTGCCGCCAAATTTATAAAAGACAAGGATGCGGTGCGGTAAAATGAAAGAGAGGAAAAAGGCGGATCTGCGGAGCATGGAGGAACAGCAGCTGGTCAATCTGGCGTGTGACGGCTTCTTTGCCGCCAAATTTATAAAAGACAAGGATGCGGTGCGGTAAAATGAAAGAGAGGAAAAAGGCGGATCTGCGGAGCATGGAGGAACAGCAAATGGTCGATCTGGCGGTGGAATATGGTGAAAAACCCTTCCGGGGCCGGCAGATGTTCGAGTGGATCCATAAGAAACAAGTACAGGATCTGGGCGATATGTCGAATGTGCCGAAGCTGCTTTTAGATCAGATCTCGGAACGGTACATGGTTTCGGGCGTACGGATCGTGGAAAAGCAGGTGTCGGCGAGGCAGGATGCGGCAAAGTATTTATTTTCGCTGGCGGATGGAAGTCTCGTCGAGAGTGTCTGGATGAAGTACCACCACGGGAACAGCGTCTGCGTCTCCTCACAGGTGGGCTGCCGGATGGGTTGTACATTTTGCGCGTCGACGCTGACCGGGTTCATCAGGAACCTGACGGCGGGTGAGATGCTCTCACAGATTTATGAGATCCAGCGAGAGACTGGGCAGCGGGTTTCTAACGTGATCGTCATGGGGATGGGAGAGCCGCTTGATAATTTTGACAATCTGCTTTGCTTTATACGGCTGTTGTCAAATGAAAAGGGAATCCGGATCAGCCAGCGCAACATCACGGTTTCGACGTGCGGACTTGTCGAACAGATCCGCCGTCTGATGGAGGAAAAACTGCAGGTCACGCTGGCGATCAGCCTTCATGCGCCGAATGATGAGATCCGCAGGAAAACGATGCCGGTGGCCAAAAAATACTCGATGGAAGAAATATTTTTAGCATGCCGGGATTATATCGCATATACTGGAAGAAGAGTGACCTTTGAATACAGTATGATCGACGGGGTGAATGATGGGAAGGCCCACGCGGCAGAGCTTGCCCGACGGTTAAAGGGCATGAACTGTCATGTCAATCTCATTCCGCTCAATGAAGTAAAGGAACGAAAAACGAGACGGTCGAAGGAAGAAAACATAAGAGATTTTAAAATAATACTTGAAAAGAACGGGATAAATGTTACAATAAGAAGAGAGATGGGGAGCGATATTGATGCTGCTTGCGGCCAGCTTAGAAATCGTTTTATGCAGAAGGGGCAATAGCAGCGCCATTGGTACGCTCTGACTAAGGAGGTCAAACTGTGCAAACATTTTCTATAACAGATACGGGGCGCACAAGAGACGCAAATCAGGACTATGTGTTCTGTCAGGAACACGCGGTTGGAAGTTTCCCGAATCTGTTTATTGTGGCTGACGGAATGGGCGGCCACAATGCAGGAGATACCGCCTCGCGGATGTGTGTGGAGGAAGTTGTCTCACAGATTGAAAAAAGTACAAAAGTAACGCCGATCGGAATATTGGAACAGGCAGTGGCCGTTGCCAATGAAACGGTGTACGATGCTTCGCTGGAAAACGTAGCATTGTACGGGATGGGAACGACGATCGTTGCCGCCGTGGTGTTAGGGGATACGGTTTACGTGATCAATGTGGGTGATTCACGGCTGTATGTATGTAAAGATACGTTAAAGCAGGTGACAGTGGATCATTCGCTCGTAGAAGAGATGGTTCAGTCTGGTAAGATCCAGAAAGAAGATATGCGTACGCATCCCAATAAAAATATCATAACACGAGCTCTTGGAACAGACAGCATGGTAAAAGCGGATTGCTTTGAAATTGAAGTGGACGAAGGGGACGTGCTCTTGTTGTGTTCGGACGGATTATCGAACATGCTCGAGGACGACCGGATCGAGTCGATCTTGAAGCAGAATCGAGATGATATGAGACGGGTGGGGGAACTGTTGGTGAAAGAGGCAAACGAAGCCGGTGGAAAGGATAATATCAGTGTTGTCTTAGTTCGGATATAGTTTCAGTATTGACAGAATGGAGGAATTTGTTTTGGTAAGTATAGGAACCATTATTGGCGACCGGTATGAGATTTTGGAAAAGGTCGGCAGCGGCGGCATGGCGGACGTGTTTCGTGCCAAATGCCACCGGTTGAACCGATTTGTCGCGATCAAGATATTAAAACAGGAGTATAGTGAGGATACGAAATTTGTTGCCAAGTTCCGCGGAGAGGCGCAGGCGATCGCCAGCATGTCCCATCCGAATATTGTTGGCATTTATGATGTGGGTGAGGAAGACGGACTGTATTATATCGTGGTGGAATTGGTGGATGGGATCACGTTAAAAAAATATATCGAGGAGAAGGGGAAACTTTCGGTCAAGGAAGCGGTAGGGATCTCCCTTCAGATCGCAAATGGACTGGACGCGGCGCACCGCAACAACATCGTGCACCGCGATGTGAAGCCGCAGAATATACTGATCGCCAGGGACGGTACGGCGAAGGTGTCAGATTTTGGTATCGCGAAGGCGGCCAGTTCGAATACGATCACCGCGAACGCGATGGGGTCGGTGCATTACATTTCTCCCGAGCAGGCGCGCGGCGGGTACAGCGATGAAAAGAGTGATATTTATTCGCTCGGTGTCACGATGTATGAGATGCTGAGCGGGGATCTTCCGTTTACCGGGGAGAGCGCAGTGGCGATCGCCCTCGCCCATATCCAGGAGGACGCGGTGCCGCTTGCCGCGCTGGATGCGTCGATTCCGAAAGGACTTAGCAATATTGTGAATAAATGTATGCAGAAAAAAACGGAACTGCGCTATCTGTCGGCGGTTGACCTGATCGCTGACTTAAAGAGATTTCTCCAGGAACCCGACGGTGAGTACGGGGTGATTGGTAATCTGTATGGAAATGGCGGAACGATCCTCATGTCAAAAGATGATGTGAATACGCTGAAACATGCTTCGCGCAGCGGCCATGTCCAGACGGCGGACGAAGAGGAGGCCGCTGATGGGCGCGAGGAAGAGGAAGATAAGTCGGATGTGGATCCGAAGTTAGAGAAAGCGCTTGTCTTTGGAAGTATCGCGGTGGCGATCATCATCGGTCTCGTCGTTATTTATATGTTAGGGCGTTTTATCGGTCTTTGGGGCATATCTAACGATAATGGCGAGGGCAGCGATGACGGGAATCAGACGGCTGTGACCGAGTCAGCGGCACCGGGGGCGACAGCGGACAGCGAAACGTTTACCCTTCCGGATTATGAGGACCGGTTAAAAGATGACGTGGCTACGGATCTCGGAAATCACGATTTTGATGTGACGTATATGGAAGAAGCTTCGGATGACATCGAGAAAGGAAGGGTCATCCGCACGAATCCGGCGGCGGGAACGGCGATGAAGGACGGCGATCAGGTAGAAGTCGTCGTCAGCACCGGAAAGGAACAGATTTCCGTACCGGATACGACAGGAAAGACGATCACGGATGCGATCAACGCGCTCCAGGAAAAAGGATTTACCGTGACACAGGGCGCTGACGTATACAGCAGCCAGCCGGTCGGAAGGGTGGCGTACACGAAACCGGCCGCGGGCAAAAAGACGGATAAAGGGGACGAGATCACGATCTATCCGAGTAAGGGTGAGGAAACGAAATACGCGAAGGTGCCGAACCTGATCGGACTGACCAGAAGCCAGGCCAGACGGGAGCTGAAAAAGGTAGGATTGGAACTTGGATCGGAGTCTACCAGCTATTCGTCGGTACAGAAAAACCGGGTTTGCGTGCAGAGCGTGTCGAAAAACACGCAGGTGGAACAGGGAACGACGGTCGATATAACGCTCAGTCTCGGGGAAGAACAGACGTATACGTATGAGGGAACGGTAACGATCAATAATCCGTTTGACTATCCAGAGGATCCGGCGGAAGAGTTTGAATTTGTCCTGACGCAGGATGGCAAGGATACGTCGATTAAGAAAGTAACACTCGGGCCGAACCAGTTCCCGTATACGCTCCAGGTGACAGGAAAGAGCGCCAATACCGGAAAGATCAGCGTGTATCGGAGCGGAGCGGTTGTGGATACGTATTCGATCACGTTTAAGAGGGTTGCCAGCTGATGGAGCGAACAGGTAAGATCGTAAAAGGGATCGGTGGTTTTTACTACGTGGACTGTGAAGCGGATGGCAGCAGCTGGCAGTATGAATGTAAGGCAAAGGGGCTGTTTCGCAAAGATAAGGTAAAGCCCCTCGTCGGGGATGATGTGAGGATCCAGGTCATTTCAGACGAACAGAAGTGGGGAAATATCGAGGAGATCCTGCCGCGGAAAAACTGTCTCATCCGGCCGGAGGTCGCCAATGTGGACCAGGCGCTGGTGCTGTTTGCGATGGCGGATCCGATGCCGAACCTGAACCTGCTCGACCGGTTTCTCGTGATGATGGGGATACAGGGGATTGAGACGGCGATCTGTTTCAATAAGCTGGATATTGTTTCGAAGGACGAAGAGGATCGTCTGCGGAACGTGTATGAAAAGTGCGCCAATGAAGTCCTTTTTGTGAGCAGTAAAGAACGGATCGGTTTGGACGGACTGCGCCGGCGGCTGGAAGGCAGGACGACGGTTCTGGCCGGGCCGTCCGGCGTCGGCAAATCGAGCATCCTCAATGAAATTTATCCAGAAGCGGCGTCGAAGACCGGGACGGTCAGTGAGAAGATTGGCCGGGGACGGCATACAACGAGGCATTCCGAGCTGTTTTGTATCGGAAAAAAGACCTATTTGTTTGATACGCCGGGATTTAGTTCCCTGCGTATCCCCGATATGGAAAAAGAAGAACTGAGACATTATTTTACAGAATTTGCGCCTTACGAGGGCCAGTGCCGGTTTATGGGGTGCTCACATACGCATGAACCCGGCTGCAAGGTGAAGGAGGCGCTGGAGCAGGGATTTTTAAATCCGGTGCGGTATGAAAATTATGTCCAGCTGTTCGGGGAATTGAAAGAGTGGGAAGAGAGGAAATATACCTGATCAGAGGGTCTGATGTGCAGAAAAAGAAAAGAGGGGAACCTATGGATTACAAATTATCGCCGTCAATCCTTGCGGCAGATGTATCCCGGCTCGGAGACGAACTGGCAGCTGTGAGCGAGGCGGGAGCCGATTACATACACATTGATATTATGGATGGCATGTTTGTACCGAACATATCGTTTGGTGTGCCGGTCGTGGCTGGTATCCGCAAATGCGTGGATACGTTTTTTGATGTACATTTGATGGTGGAAGAGCCGATCCGCTATGTGAAGCCTTTTGCCGAGGCGGGGGCGGACGGGATCACAGTTCATGTGGAAGCGTGTGCGGATCTCGAAAAGACGATCAATGAAATTATTAGTTTGGGAAAAAAGGCGGCGGTTTCGATAAAGCCGGAGACGGATCTGACGGATGTCCTGCCGCTGCTTCCGAAGTTGTATATGGTGCTGATCATGACGGTAGAGCCGGGGTATGGCGGACAGAAGATCCGCCGGGATACGTTTGATAAGATCCGGCAGCTCCGGGACTATATTGAGGAAAAAGGGTACGCGGTCGATATCGAGGTGGACGGCGGCGTGAATTTTGAAACGCTGGTCGAGGTGCTCGATGCCGGTGCCAATGTCGCGGTGGCGGGGACGAAGGTGTTCCGCGGGGATATCGCCGAGAACGTGAAGCGGTTTAAGGGGATTTTGGGGGGGTATGAGGAGAAATGATTTTCGGGAATTTGGAATAAAAAATGACTAATTTGAGAAAACTATTGATAAAGTAAGGGAGAGGTGATAAAATAGTAGCAGGATGGAGGATGACATATGGATAACATAATAGTTCGACTGGCATCTCTGGAATTGCATAACATGAAAAATGTAGGCTGTGGGAAACTGACGATGCCAAACGTGTTTCGCAGAGAGTCTCATGTTTCCGGTTCAGAAGTGTTAGGAATATATGGGCAAAATGGTTCGGGGAAGACGGCGGCGATCGATACGTTATTTTTTTTGCAGAATATCATGGTGGGACAGCCGTTGCGCGACAGTATGTCAGATTATATTGGTGCGGGTTTGGAACATACGAGCATTTTTGCCGATTTCTGCATTTCTGTCGGTGATGTTATGTATGAGGTCGGGTATAAAGTTTATGTTAAAAAGATAGAGAAGGGAGTACAGATTGAAAGGGAAACACTTTCCCTGGCAAAGACGTCAGGGGGGGAGCGGTCAAATAAAACTGCCTTTATGGATTATATCCGTGAGGATGAGAAAGCTATTTTTAAGCCAAAAGTGCGTTTGAATGAACTGATTGCGGAGCATGCAGAAAATGAAACGGATTTGATCGTGGCAAGAAAGATGGCAGAAAAGAGTAATTGTTCTTACATTTTTGGAGAGAGCAGCAGGGAGATTTTTTCACGCGAGCTGCACGGTCATTTCAGGGAGTATGCGTTTA
>CAJTTQ010000047.1:11785-21854 GCA_910579145.1 uncultured Eubacterium sp. | reverse complement strand
AAATCCAGAAAAAAGCATTTTATGTGATAGGAAATTACGATCCTCATTCCGAGATTACGAAGCATGACATTGTAAAACGGTTCGGCCTTCCGGGCTTCATGGTCGGTACGATTCCATATAACCGGCGATTTGCGGATGCGCTTACGAAAGGAAAAGTCATATCTTTTCTGCTTCGCAACTATGAGTGCGGAAAAGAAAATGTGAACTACGATTTTATCAGTGCCGTGAAAGAAACGGCGTGCCTGCTCGAGCAGGCAAAACAGGATCTGATGATCCGGGAAACGAAGGGTGGTGTGGACGATGAAAAGAAAGCGAGGGTATGTTTTGACGGCGGCGATGTTCGCGGTGATCCTGCTGAGTAAGCCGGCCGGCTGTGTGAAAACGTGTCATGCGGCGGCGGTCAGTTATGTGAGAACACAGGGGGAACTCGAACAGGCGCTCCGGGCAAACGGGGAGAGGACGATTTATGTAAAAGCGGATATTACCGTGAGCCGGTGCCTGAAAGTCAAGGGGAGTAAGCTGCTGCATGGGGGCGGTTCCTACCGGATCCGCAGAAAAACAGCGTCGGGAAGCAGTTACAAGGGGACACTTTTCCAAATGCAGGGAAGGCAGCTGACGATCAGGGATCTTACATTAAACGGTGGAAAGAGCGGTGATGTAAACGGGAAACTGATCGAGGTGGATACAGGGACCGTCTGCCTGGAAACCGGGGCAAAACTGACAGCCAATCAAAACGTAAGTTCGTTTACGGACGGCGGGGGAGGTATGACCGTTCACGCGGGTGGAACGGCGGTCATGAAGCCGGGAAGTGTTATTCGGGACAATCTTTCGCTGACTGGGGGGAGCGGCGTCCGTGTCGAGACGGGCGGGATGTTTGTGATGGAAGGTGGAACCATAGCAGATAACGCCGTGCTCGGACAGCGGAAAGATTCCGATTTTGACGGTAGGGGCGGCGCCATACATAACAGGGGGATCGTGTTTTTACAGGGAGGGACGATCCAGGGAAACGAAGCGGTCGGATATGAAAAAGGGGAGGAGCGCCACGGTGGATATGGCGGCGCGGTCTTTAATAAGGGTGTACTCACGATTTCAGGTGGAATGATCGTGGACAATAAGGCCGCCTTTGCCGGAGGCGCCGTGTATACGACAG
The DNA here is from genome assembly GCA_910579145.1 of uncultured Eubacterium sp. Classification (GTDB taxonomy): domain Bacteria; phylum Bacillota; class Clostridia; order Lachnospirales; family Lachnospiraceae; genus Eubacterium_F. The sequence continues at coordinate 20,704 of CAJTTQ010000047.1, read as the reverse complement.
CGGACAGTGTCCTGAATATGAGCGGCGGCGAGATGACAGGAAACGCTGCCCCGAACGAGCGGGGCGGCGGGATCTATATGTCGGCAGGAGCGAATGTAAACATGAACGGAGGCCGCTTGGCGGACAATCAGGCGGCTGACGGCACGCAGATCTTCATTGCCAGCAATGCGTCCGGGAAGCTGATAATAGGAAAAGGGAACATAAGTGGGAGTGGAGATGTTATTTATAATAACGGCGGCAGGATGTATGTTTCAGGAGGGAAAATCGAGAGCAAAGACTGTGCCGTAAAAACGAAAGGCGAGTGTGAAATCCGGGGAGGCATCGTTTCAGGAGACGTATACGGCATCCGGTATGCGGACGGATGGCTCGGACTTTCGGGAAAGGCAGCGGTCAATAGCGTATATCTTCTTAAAGACCGCGTGATCGAGGCAGATGAGAAGATTTCGCTTCCTTCGCCGTGTGAATTATGTCCGGAAACATATCGTGAAGGGCACAAACTCGTACATATTTCTTCCGGGGAGCCGCCGGCCGCTGTTCTGTCTTCGTTTACGCTGCGCAGGAAAAAAAGGTTTCTTTTGGAAACAGGAAGCGACGGCCTGTACATTGGCAGGGAAAAATATACGATCATATTCCATGCGAACGGCGGACAGGGACATATGGAGGAACAGCAGGTATATGTAGGCGGGAGAAAAGCCTTGGAGGCCTGTAAGTTCCAAAGAGAGGGATACGGATTTGTGGGATGGGGTCTGGCGCCGGGAATCGTACAGAGTCCGAATGCGATCACGTACAAAGAGAGAGAGGAGGTGCGGGATCTGGGACGAAATGGTGAGAGGGTCGATCTCTATGCCCTTTGGGTGAAAAAGCCGGTACTGACCGATCATTACGGTGATCTGAAACTGTACGAGGGCGAGTACGCGGACAGGCCGGTACTTTTGGCTGGGATGGGAGCTTTGGATGAGCACGACGGCGACCTAACGGAGAAGATCGAGATCGTGTCGGTGTTGCTGCCGGATCAGACGATGGCCGATCCGGCAGATGTGCTTCCGACAGAAGAATCCCATGCAGCGAAAGTGTTTATCGGGAAAGGCAAGATCGTCTATCGTGTTGTAAATTCGTTTGGCATCGGGGCGGAGTATCACCGGCGGTATGAGGTGGTTCCAAATGGGAGGCCAAAGATCAATATGCGGGATAGGTACTTTTTTGCCGGGGACTATACGCCAGACCGTGTGGAGCAGGCAAAGCAGGATATATTATCCCATATGCGGCTATGCGATGACGTGGAGACGGAGAGCCAGCTACAACGCAGTATGACAGTGTTGTGGGGCGGGCTTGACATGCGGACAGAAGGGGAATATCCGGTTACGATACGGGTGAAGGATCAGTGCGGACACCGTTTTTATATGCCGGAGGGAGTGGAGAGACAGTATGGAACGGGAAAAGTATGTGAGAAAACAATAATCGTACATGTGGTGAGAAGGGAAAATGACAGCGGGAAAACGGGACGGCGTGGTTTTGTGAGATTTATCAGTCCAGAATACAGGGAGACACTGGAGGAAGATTCGGTTTGGCGGACCGGAAGTTATGCGGCTGAACTGGCGCGGACGTTTCAAAGGGATAGCAGCCAGTGTGAAGAAGTGTGGACGGTAACAGCAGAGGATAAGAAAAAGATCCGAACTTTTATAAAGGAGAGAGACGATCCTTTTTCCAGGGAGACCAATGATTTGTTTCATAGAAGATTTTCCTACATGAAAACGAAAGGAGCGGATGTCAGATGACAGAATTTTTGCAGGAATATGGAAAGATCATCGTAGCGGTGCTTGTCGTGCTCGCGTTGGTGGCGATCGTTATTTTGTTCCGTGATCCGATCACATCGATGTTTACAGGATTGTTCCACAATTTTTTTGAGAGCATGGGACAGGAATCCGGTTTAAAACTGCCGGAGTTTCAGACGGGTAAATAGCAGAGAAGGAGGGAGGCGGGCGTGGAGCCATTTGAGAAGAAATTTTTATTAAAACGACAGGATTATGGATTGTTGTATCCGTATATCGTTTCGGAAGATGTGACAGATATTAACTGGAACGGCAGGCAGCTTTGGATTGATGATCTGCAAAAGGGGCGTTATCTGGCGGGAGAGGTGCTGCCCGTTGGATTTGTGGAGCGGTTCGCTTCCCTGATCGCCAGTGTTGTGAGCCTTCCGTTCAATAAAAGGAATCCGATTTTGGAGGCGGAGACGGAGGAACTGCGCATCAGTATCGTACACAGTTGTGTGACGAGTGCCGGGATCACGATTTCACTGCGGAAAATACCGGCGGTCAGAAGGCTAAGAAAGGAGAAGATGATCGCGGATGGCTATTGCGAAAAGGAGGTGGCGGATTTTTTGGAACACTGTATCCGCGTACACTGTAACATAGCGATCTGTGGGATGCCGGGTGCTGGAAAGACAGAGCTGCTAAAGTATCTGACGACATTTATTCCCGATTCTGAGCGTGTCATTACGATAGAAGATACGCTTGAAATCCACTATGGAAAGATCAATCCGATGAAGGACTGTGTGGAAATGAAAGTGGCGGAAAATTTCACTTATACGGCGGCAATCAAAGCCTGCCTGCGTCAGCTTCCCCGGTGGATCATCCTGTCAGAAGCGAGATCAGAGGAAGTGCGGTACCTGCTGGAGTCGCTCAGTACAGGGACATACGGATTGACGACGCTTCATACCGATGATGTGAGGAATATTCCGGATCGGATCAAAAATATGGCGGGCGGGACAATGGATGCCGAGCGGGTACTAAATGATACATACCGGTTCATAAACATCGGCATCCTTGTGAAAAGTTCGGTCGGCAGTCAGGGGAACATCACGAGAAAAATCGAGCAGATCTGTGCGTTTGACCGCGGGGGTGACAGCTATTTGAAAAGTACGAATAACATGGTGATCCTGTTAGATCAGGGAGAGCTTACGGGAAACGTGCTGCCGTCAAACCTTCGGCGGCGGTTTGAGGAAAAAGGGCTGCATTCGGTCTTTTTACCACAAGAGACAGCTGGGGATGGAGGGAAGAGATGAAAAGAATAAGAAGATATTATATGTATCTTTTTCTGATACCGTTCGTTTTATCCGTGGTATCGGTTTATGGTCTGGAGCCTGTGCTTTCAGTGCCGCTATTTGCCGCGTGCTGCCTGGCGGCACGAAACATCAGGAAGTACCATTTGGCACAAAAGAGGTATGAATACTCGTATTTTCAGGTGACGACGTATTTGGAGCAGCTGCTCTGCTCTTACCGCCGCCTGGGGCACGCGGGGAGAGCGCTCGAAGACTGCGCGCTCCTTTTTGAGAAAGATTCCCCGATGGATGCGGCACTTTGCCAGGCGAAGCATATTCTCCTTACGGGGGAGGGCGTGATCGATGGAAATCTACTTGACGCCGCGTTTTCTTCGATCGAGCATGAATTTGACAGCAGGCGGATGCGAATCATCCACCGATTTATAACAAATAGTGAAAGAACTGGAGCGGAGAGCGGACGCTCGTCAGATATTCTCTTGGAAGATCTGGAATTGTGGAAAAACCGGACGAGGATTTTTCAGAGCAGGAAGAAGTTTATTAAGATCGAGTGTGGAATTGCGGCTCTTCTCGCCATGATACTCTGTTATGTATCCCGCCTTTTGACGCCGGAAGAACTCGGTTTTGACCTGGCGGATAGCGGCATTTACCAGGGATCGACAGTCGGGGTATTCCTCTTGTTTCTGTTTCTCGTTGTGACGATCTGCAAAAAATTGACGGGGAGCTGGCTGGATGAGAAGGGGGCGCCGGATGAGAAGATGACCGCGCAACAGGAGAAATTATATTACATGCTGCAGGGGAAAGCGTCCCATCTCTCGAGACATATGGCAAAGCGTATCCTGTCGAGGTATGTCAGGGAGGAGTTTCCGTACTGGCTCCTTCTTACAACGCTGTATCTGCAGTCAGAGAGCAGCTATCAGGCGATCCGCTATTCAGCCGGGGGCTGTGAAGGGGTATTCCGGCTTGAACTGGAGCGGCTGCTGGAAGAAATTTATGATTCACCGAGAAGTTTGGAGCCGTATCTTGGCTTTTTCTCCGATCTGGCTATTCCGGAAGTGCAGTCGGGGATGAAAATTCTCTATTCGGTCAATGCAAACGGATATGAAGAGTCCCAAAAACAGTTGGATTTTCTGGTGTCGCAGAATAACCGGCTGATGGATAAAAGCGAGAGTTACCGCCATTCGAATGTCATGGCGGGGATGTCGATGCTCAAACAGCTTCCCATGATCATTTCGTGCCTGAAGCTGCTCATCGATCTGGTGAATCTGCTGGCGATCACAATGGGTAGTTTTCAGACTATGCGCTGGTAGGGGGATAACGTGATAGAGGGGAGAGGATGAGATGGAAGAGTTTGTCGAAGAATTTGGTGAGGTACTGGTGACGGTTTTATTTGGATTGGTGATGATCTATGTGTTTTCGAGTGTAATGTGATTGAAGCTGCATGGTAACATCGGAAGCAGTTTTTGTCCATATACGTAGAGTAAGTACAAAAAGGCGTACTTTGGTGTAGGAAGAAGGGGAGAAAACATGCAGGAATTGATTCGTGAATATGGAAGGATTATCGTGTCTGTAGTCATGGGGGTGCTGGCTGTGGGGATCCTTGCATATACGTGTGTCTGTATGGCAGCATATATAGAATTTTTTTCGGATTGTCTGATGGGAGGAGGATGAAAGTGAGGTTACTGATCGAAGAATATGGGAAGATGTTAGCTGCGGTCATCATCTGTTCCGCGTTACTTGGCATTCTTTTCACGGGTTTTATGAGGAAATGGCAGGAGTTCGGAGGGGTGGATGACAGCATCAAGACCGATTTTAATACGGATGAGGAGAAGCGGACGCCGCCGGTGCTGATCGCAAGGGACGTGAAGGTCCATTCAGGAGAACCGGTCGATGTGGCGGAATATGTGTCCGCGTCCGATTTTGACGGAAGCGATCTTTCCTCCCTCGTACAAAAAGACTGCCTGGAGAGGAAAGAGGGAGTCATCCGGTACGCGCTGAAAGTCACGAGTCCGGTGACGGGAAAAAGCGTGACCGGACGGATTTTGATCCTCATTGACTGTCCGGGGGATGGAGGTGACCGACTCGTATGCGGATCATAATAGAACATTTTATCACGTTTTTACTCCTGCTGATCTTTATCTGGATCGGCATGGCATATATCATACAGAATATGGCGTATTCAAGTGCGAGGGAGTTTCATGGGGCGGTGGTGACACAGCTCGAAAACAGCTATTTTGACAAACATGTAATGGAAGACTGCCGTCGAAAGGCGGCGAGGGCCGGGTATGACCTGGATATCCAGGTGTACGGGAGTGGTAATGAAAAGGATGCGAAGGTGACGCTGGCGTTTCAGTATACGATCCCACTGGCAGGAATTCAAAAATCATATAGAATAGAGGGGTATTCAAGATGAGATCGATCGTTATTTCTTCTATCTGCATCAGTTCGATCCTGCTCGTTCTGACGATTCAGTCGGAGGTGAATCGAAAAGCCTGTTATAAGCAGGAACTAGAAGAGGCACTTTCCCTGTCCGTCTCACAGACGCTGAAGGAAGTGATGGAGCAGGAAAGTTATGGAATAGAGGACAGGAATCAATTTATCGCTGCCTTTCTGCAGGCAATGATCGTGAGGACAAATTCAGACGCGGATATGACAGTTTCCGTTATTTCGGCAGATATGGAAAAGGGTATGCTGGACATTGAGGTGAAGGTTGTTCAGGAAGAAAAAAATGCCCCGCTGTCTAAGGAGATCAGACAGCAGGGCAATGAAATAATCGTCAGAAGAACGGTTATTTTCGATCGCGCGTCAGGATGATCATTCATCAGGTTCTTCCGGCTGGGGTTTAATGAGTACATGGACTTTGTCAATGCGGTTCTTTTCTGTTTCTAAAACCGTGTAGACCGCGTAATCATCTTCCGTGTGCTCGCCTGGCGCTGGAAAATGTTCCAACAGTTTGATGATATGTCCTGAGATGGAATCATACTCATCCGATACGATCGGTAAAAACAGCCGTTCGTTTACATCGTCTAATGGGGTCGAGCCGAGCAGGATAAATTCGTTTTCAGAGACACTCTGGATTTCATCCTCTTCGTCGGCATCGTATTCATCACGTATCTCCCCGACGATTTCTTCCACGAGGTCTTCCATCGTGATCAGGCCGGAAAGCGCCCCGTATTCATCAAGCACGATCGTCATCGGAATGGAATCTTTACGCATTTCCATAAACAATTCCGAGACATTTTTGTATTCATAAGTAACGTGGGCATCCCGGATGAGGTCCCTAAGTACAAAATCGTTTTTATCACCATTATAAAATACAAAGTCTTTTAAGTTGATGATGCCGACAATATTGTCGATGGTGTCGTCGTAGACCGGCATTCGCGCATACTTATTTTCCGTAAACAGGGAGAGAAGATCGTCATATGAAGTAGAAAGTTCCACCATACATATATCCAAACGGGGGATCATAACATCCTTTGCGATAGAATCCCCGAAATCTACGATGTTCGTAATCATTTTGCGCTCTTCACTTTCGATAACGCCTTCTTCGTGGCTGACATCTACGAAAGTACGAAGTTCATCTTCTGTAATGCCGTTATTTTTACCACTTGTATCCACTCGCAGAAGGAATAGCATGAAAAGGACAAACTTGTCAATGATAAAAATGACAGGAGTCAGCAGTTTCGTCAAAAGCAGAATGGAGCGGCTAAACAGCAGGGATAACTTCTCTGCGTTGATCGTCGCGGCTGTTTTTGGCGTGATCTCTCCAAAAATCAGGATGAGAAATGTCAGTATTCCTGTAGCGATACCTGCTCCGATACTCGTATTTTCCTCGAGTCCGATCCGCTTGCATACGGTAAAGGCAAACGAAGTCGATATGGAGGAGGCAGACAGGTTTACAATGTTGTTGCAGATCAAAATGCAGCTCAACATCTTTGACTGGTTTTCCAGCAGCTTTAATACACGCATGGCTGCCTTGTTTTTATCTTCTGCAAGAGCACGCATTTTCAGCTTGCTCACCGTGGTAAGTGCTGTTTCTGCAGAAGAGAAAAAGCCAGATAATAAAAGCAGCACTACAATGATCAATATCGTGATCGCGTCACCGGGATCCAAAAAAATCACTCCTTATTCTGTATAGTTTTTTTATTAGCTTAATGCCTGGCGTTTTCTGGCCATATCATCGCTGTCGAGGTACTCATCGTACGTCGTTACCTTATCGATCATGCCGTTTGGCGTGAATTCGATGATCCGGTTTGCGATGGTCTGGATGAACTGGTGGTCCTGGGATGTAAAAAGTACGACTCCCGGGAACTTGATGAGTCCGTTGTTCACGGATGTGATGGATTCCATATCCAAATGGTTGGTCGGTTCATCTAACATCAGCGCGTTTGCACCAAGCATCATCATTTTTGACAACATGACGCGGACTTTCTCGCCGCCGGAGAGGACGTTGACTTTTTTCAGGCCGTCATCGCCGGAGAACAGCATCCTTCCTAAAAAGCCGCGCACGTAAGTAGCATCCTTTTCCGGGGAGAATGGCATGAGCCAGTCGACGATCGTATCGCTGCCGGCGAAATCCTTTGTGTTGTCTTTCGGAAAATAGGCCTGGCTTGTCGTGATTCCCCATTTGTAATCGCCTTCGTCCGGTTCCATCTCACCAGCAAGGATCTGGAACAGTGTCGTGGCAGCGATCCCATAAGAACCGACAAATGCGATCTTATCGTCGTGGCCGACAGTGAATGAAACGTTATCCAACACCTTTTCGCCGTCGATCGTTTTGGATAGATTTGTTACAGTGAGAACTTCGTTTCCAATCTCCCGATCCGGTTTAAAATCAACATATGGATATTTCCGGCTGGATGGGCGAAGGGTGTCCAGTTCTATCTTTTCCAAAGCACGTTTTCGAGAAGTTGCCTGTTTGGATTTGGAAGCATTGGCACTGAAGCGCTGAATGAACTCCTGGAGTTCTTTGATCTTTTCTTCCTTCTTTTTGTTGGCTTCCTTCATCTGCTTGATCATTAACTGGCTTGATTCGTACCAGAAATCATAGTTGCCGGCATATAACTGCATTTTGGCATAGTCGATATCCACGGTGTGGGTGCAGACTTTATTCAAAAAGTAGCGGTCGTGGGATACGACGATGATCGTATTATCAAAATTGATCAAAAATTCTTCGAGCCAGCGGATGGCGTCGAGATCCAAATGGTTCGTCGGCTCGTCCAGCAGCAGGATGTCCGGGTTTCCAAACAGTGCCCTTGCCAAAAGGACTTTCACTTTATCGTTTCCTGATAGTTCGCTCATCAGTTTATCATGGAGTTCTGTTTCGATGTTCAGTCCATTTAGGAGCGTGGCGGCATCCGATTCCGCTTCCCATCCGTTCATAGCGGCGAAATCGGCCTCGAGTTCACTTGCCCGGATGCCGTCCTCATCGGTAAAATCCTCTTTGGCGTAAATGGCATCTTTTTCTTTCATGATGTCATAGAGCTGCTGGTTTCCCATGATCACCGTGTCCAGCACGATGCAGTCATCGTATTTAAAGTGATCCTGTTCTAAGACAGACAGCCGTTCGCCCGGAGTCATGATAATATCGCCCTGGGTCGGCTCGAGTTCTCCTGAGAGGATTTTTAAAAACGTTGATTTACCGGCCCCGTTGGCGCCGATAATACCGTAGCAGTTGCCCTCCGTAAATTTTATGTTGACATCTTCAAAAAGCGCTTTCTTACCGAAACGCAGGGTAACATTACTTGCTTGTATCATTGTATTTCATTCCTTTCAATGCACGTATACTCATTATTTTACTAAAAAACTGTGATTTTGCAAGTCTTTTTACAAAAATAAATAGAGAACTCTGATTTTTGTATCTT
>CAJTTQ010000047.1:0-11775 GCA_910579145.1 uncultured Eubacterium sp. | reverse complement strand
GCTAAAATAAAAAGACACCAGTGTCAGAATTCATAACAAAATATTTGGTTGACGTACAAAAAAAGCGGAACAGAAATTTGAGGAAGACAGAATCGATGAAGACAATAGAGAATGGACGTTTTTTAATAAATCAGGGAAGAAATTTACGAGAGGGTGTGTTTGCATCGGAGAGCGGTGATAAAGCTGAGATCACGGTGTGGTGCAGGGACGCCTCGGACTGCCGGCTGTGCCTTTATCGCGGAAAAAAACTTTTGTATAAGGTTCCGATGTTTTCAATGATCGAGTTGGGGGCGCCGGATCTGTTCAGCCTGCGGCTGGAAGGAGAGGGACTTACGGCCTTTTTGGAGCAGTGCGAATATATATTTGAAGCTGGCGGGCGGTTGATCAATGATCCGTATATGCGCGCGACGGCGGGACGTGAAACGTTTGGCAGGAAGGCGAAACTGCGTGGACGCTTTTCTTTTCAGCGCTTTGACTGGTCGGGGGAAAAGCGGGTCTGTATTCTGTATGAGAACATGATCCTGTATCAGTGCCATTTGCGCGGTTTTACGAAACATCGGAGTTCAGGGGTGGAACACCCGGGAACTTTTTCCGGCTTTGCAGAAAAAATCAGTTATATCCGGGATCTGGGTGTCAATACGATCTTGTTCCAGCCGATTTATGATTTTAATGAGTGGATGGATTTGGGAGAGAAAAAGGTGAACTTTTGGGGGTATACCGGAGATGCCTGCTATTTTGCTCCAAAAGCTTCTTATGCCGCAGACGGGAGCCGGGCGGCGGAAGAAATGAAGCAGATGATAAAAAAGATCCATCAAAGTGGCATGAACATCCTGATGGATATCCACTTTGTGAACCGCTCCCCGGAATTCATCGTGAGATGTCTGAAATACTATGTGATCATGTATCACGTAGACGGATTTCTTGTAAATACGGATGTTGTGTCCAAAGCCTGGATTGACGAAGATCCGGTTCTGCGCCAGTGCAAATTTCTCGGAAGCCGATGGGACTGGGGTTCGCTGGTGAACGGACAGAAGAAATTAGGTGTGTTTAACGATGAGTTTTCAACGGTGGCGAGACGTTTTTTGAAGAGCGATGAAGGGCAGGTTGCCGATTTTTTCCGCCTGTTTAAAGCAGATGAGAGAGAGACTGGGAGGATACATTATATCACGCAGAAGAACGGGTTTACCCTGCGAGACCTTGTTTCATACGATGTCAAGCACAATGAGGCAAATGGGGAACGCAATAACGACGGAACGGAGTTTAACTATAGCTGGAACTGCGGACAGGAGGGGCCCAGCCGAAAAAAAGTGGTCAATGCCATGCGGCTCAGGCAGACGAAAAACGCGCTGTGTATGCTTTTGTTAGGGCTGGCTTCGCCAATGCTTCTGGCCGGCGATGAGTTCTGCCGAACGCAGAAAGGAAATAACAATGCCTATTGCCATGATAACGCGTCTACGTGGGTGGACTGGAATCTGCTGGAGAAAAACCGGGAAGTTTATGAGTTTGCTAAGATGCTGATCCGGTTTCGGACACAGTGCCCGCTTTACGACAGAGAGGAAGCATTGACCGGCATGGATACGAGAGGAGTCGGGGCGCCTGGGGTTTCCGGGCACGGTATCGAGCCGTGGGAAGTGAACGTATCGTATTACAGCCGGGAAATCGGAATTCTCTTCTATGGAACATATTACGGCGGAGCATCGATTTATATGATATTTAATTTCCACTGGGATGCGCATGAATTTTATCTGCCAGTCGTAAACAGTACGAAGAAGTGGAATGTGCTGTTTGATACGGGGCAGGATACCGATGCGGAAAAAAAGAGCGGGATCAAGCAGTATGTCGTGTCGCCGCGGTCGGTCGTTGTTTTTGAAAGTGAAAAATAGGGGATCCCGCTTTTTCAGAACATTCCCCTCGCGGGAGGAAATATTTCTGAACGGTGGAATCTCCTATTTTTCAAAAACTGCCTGCTGATTTAGAAGTTGTGGTCTGCTGCGATCGGGTCAAACAGGTCGAGTTTGCAGTGTTTGTCGGAAGCGAAGTGTTTACATGTCGTACAGGACACATCAACATCCCCGGCTTTGTTCGTGCAGGTACAACAATCTTTCGGGCTGTATGCGCTACAGTTTTTCGCTACGTTTTTATACGTGGATTCACTTGCTCTCATCGTTATTCTCCTTTCAAACGGAATGATTTAAGACATCAGAAATGTCTTACGGTATATTGTCCGCAAATGAGAGTGAAATATTCTGGATAAATGAGGTATTCGTTACATGAAATGTTATCGAATTGAAGATGTGAAAGAGTTTATGGAACTGCTTTTTTTAAAGGATATTTTTGATAAATTTTGTATGAGTAGTATGGAATTGAAGACTCTTGTATCCTTTTCGGTGAAAGGAAACATGTTTCCGGACTGGCTGGATGAGGAAGCGAAAGAATTTTATGGAAACTTAGAGTATGTGCCGTGGAAGCTGTTTCGTCCGACTGCGTTTTCCCTCATCAGGGGGAAGCAGACGCCGACGATGCTTCGGATCCAGTTCGTACATTATATGGAAAACGGAGACTGCGGCGGACTGCGCGTGCAGTTCGAAAACAGGGAACTGACCTGTATGAGTTCTTATACGGCCGCGGAATTTACATTGGATAAAAGAGCGGAATTATTGTGGGATGAGAACTGTTCTCATTTTCTGAAAAAGAATAACATTTTGAGTACGGAATGATAATCTAAATAAGCAAATCCAAAACAAAAGTAATAATTATCCTGTTAAAACAGATACTAGTGTTAAAAGCAGGATTGGAGACTTTTGTATGGAGAAGAGAGTATATCTTTGTATCGATCTAAAATCTTTTTATGCTTCTGTCGAGTGTGTGGAGCGCGGACTGGACCCGCTTCGTACGAATCTGGCAGTAGCGGATCCTGACAGGGGGATCGGAACGATCTGTCTGGCCATTTCCCCTTCCATGAAAGCGCTTGGCATAAAAAACCGGTGCCGGGTTTACGAGATCCCATCCTATATCGAATATATCAAAGCTGTGCCCCGCATGAAACTGTATATTCAATATTCCGCCGATATTTATGCCGTATACCTGAAGTATGTGGCAAAAGAAGATATCCATGTATATTCCATCGATGAAGCGTTTTTAGACGTGACGCCCTATCTCTCCCTGTACCGGCTAACGGCAAAGGAACTTGCGCTACGCATCATGGAGGATATAAAAAGGACGACTGGCATTACGGCGGCAGCAGGCATTGGGACAAATCTGTATCTGGCCAAAGTGGCGCTCGATATCATGGCAAAGCACGAGAATGACAATATCGCTTTTCTGGATGAGGAGCGATACCGGAAAAACTTGTGGAACCACAGGCCGCTCACGGACTTTTGGCGGGTGGGTGAGGGGACGGTGAAACGACTCCGCCGGCTCGGAATATTTACGATGGGCGATGTAGCCCACGCGGACGAAGAAGCGCTGTACCGTATGTTTGGCGTAGACGCGGAACTTTTGATCGACCATGCGTGGGGAAAGGAGAGTACAACAATGGAGGATATCAAGACGTATCGTCCAAAGAGCAGATCCTTTTCGCGCGGCCAGGTGTTTTTAAGAGATTATTCGTTTGAGGAGTGCAGGCTTGTTGTGAAGGAAGTGATCGACGAGCTCTGTCTTGAGATGGCGGAGAAGGGATTGGCGGCTAAGTCGATATCTGTCTTGGTGGAATATTCAAAAGAAACGGAGATGAAAGGCGCATCCGGCACGGTTTCCCTGACATCAGCTTCCCATCGTTACCGCACGATCCTGCCGGGAGTTTTAAGGCTATATGACCGTATCGTGCGGAAGGATAAGCCGATCCGAAAGCTTACGCTGTCCTGCCATGATGTGGTGCGGGAGGCATACGAACAACTTGAATTGTTTTCCGACCCGGCGGAGGCAGAACGAGACAGAAAACTTCAGAAAACAGTGATCGAGATAAAGAAGCGGTATGGCAGGAATGCCATTGTGCGGGGGATGGATCTTCAGGAAGCGGGGACGGCGACGCAGCGCAACCGGCAGATCGGGGGGCACAGAAGTGGGGAATGAGACGCGTCCAAAGATGAGCCGGATGAACCGCGCAAAACAATTTATGCCGTTCGATGCCTTAAAAGGGTTTCAGGAAGCGCTGCGCGAAAAAGAAGAGGTTTTCGCACCTCCAGAGGAGCGGAAAAAGCAAGGAGAAGAAAGGAGAGGAGAAGGAATAGATTCGGAAACATTTGGGAATGATAGGGACTGGAGGGAATTATGAAAGAAAAAATTTTTAGCGTGTTACAGCGCGTAGGAAGAAGTTTTATGCTTCCCATCGCGATCCTGCCGGTAGCCGGATTGTTATTGGGAATTGGTAGTTCTTTTACAAATGAAACGACGATCGCCACATATGGGCTGCAGAAAATATTAGGGGAAGGAACCCTGCTTCATGCCCTGCTGGTCATAATGAACCGGGTGGGAAGCGCCGTATTTGATAACCTGCCTTTGATCTTCGCGATCGGAGTAGCCATCGGTATGGCAAAAAAGGAGAAAGAGGTATCTGCCCTTTCCGCCGTGATCGCATATCTGGTCATGAATACAGCGATCAATGCCATGCTGCAGGTAAATGGTGAAATCCTGCCGGATGGCAGCATCGCAAGTGACGTGCTGGAGGGAACGATCGCATCTTCCTGTGGGATACAGACGCTGCAGATGGGCGTGTTTGGCGGCATCATCGTCGGGCTTGGAGTGGCATCGCTTCACAATCGGTTTTTCAAAATAGAACTGCCGAACGCACTGTCTTTTTTTGGCGGGACGCGGTTTGTGCCGATCATCTCGACCGTCGTATATATGTTTGTAGGGATTGCCATGTATTTTGTGTGGCCGGTCGTGCAGAACGGGATCCATGCACTGGGGGGACTCGTAACCGGAAGCGGATATGTGGGCACGCTCATTTTTGGGCTGATCAAGCGGGCGCTGATCCCGTTCGGACTCCACCATGTTTTCTATATGCCATTCTGGCAGACAGCAGTGGGCGGTACGATGGATGTCGCGGGAAATGCTATTCAGGGCGGGCAGAATATCTTTTTTGCCCAGCTGGCCAATTCAGCGGATATTGCGCATTTTAGTTCTGATGCCACGCGATACTTTTCCGGGGAATTTATTTTTATGATCTTTGGTCTGCCGGGAGCGGCGCTGGCAATGTACCGCCAGGCGAAGCCGGAACGGAAAAAGGCGGCCGGCGGCCTGCTTTTGTCAGCTTCGCTCGCCTGCATGATGACGGGTATCACGGAGCCGCTGGAATTTTCGTTCCTATTTGTAGCGCCGGCGTTATTTGTCGTTCAGGTGATTTTAGCCGGCAGCGCGTATATGGTAGCGCATATGCTGAATATTGCTGTAGGACTGACCTTTTCAGGCGGTTTTCTTGACTTTTTCCTGTTTGGGATCCTGCAGGGGAACGCAAAGACAAGCTGGCTGCTCGTGATTCCGGTGGGAATCATATATTTCCTGCTTTACTATTTCATTTTCTCTTTTATGATCAAGAAATTTAATTTTAAGACGCCGGGGCGGGAAGAGGAGAGCGAGGAGACAAAACTCTATCGGAGAGCGGATGTAAACGCCAGAAAAGAAGCGGCCGGGGCAGCAGGCCAGTCTGTGGACGAGACGAGCCGGATGATCACGGCAGGGCTGGGCGGAAAACGCAATATCAGTGATGTGGACTGCTGCGCGACAAGGCTGCGCTGTACGGTTCTGGATCCGGGACTCGTAAAGGACGGACTGCTTCGCTCATCAGGCGCTTCCGGGGTTGTGCATAAAGGAGAGGGCGTGCAGATCATCTATGGCCCTAAAGTGACTGTGATCAAGTCTAATTTAGAGGAATATTTGGAAACGGCGCCGGACGAAGAGGAAATCGAAGCCGTGACGGCCGCGCATCCATCTGACGGGAACGAGAAAAGCGGCGGCCAAAGTGAGGGTAAAACGGGACCGGTTTCCGTCGTGATCTCCAGTCCAGCCACTGGCGTGGCAGCCGATCTCACAACGGCGCCCGATGAGGCGTTCGCGGGAAAGATGATGGGGGACGGAGCCGTTGTGACGCCAAAAGACCCAGTCATACGCGCGCCGGAAGATGGGGAAGTGGTGTTTGTATTTGACACAAAACACGCCATTGGTTTTATGACGCATACCGGGATCAGCCTGCTGCTTCATATCGGCATTGATACGGTGAAACTGGAAGGAAAGGGCTTTGAGGTGCTGGTGGAGAATGGACAGAAGGTAAAAAAAGGGGAGCCGATGCTTCGTTTGGATCTTGCATATTTGCAAAGCCACGCGCCATCCCTCGCATCACCGATCCTGTGTACCGAGCTGGCAGATGATCAGAGGATCCGTCTGCTGGCGGAAGGGGACATTGAGGCAGGAGAGCCTTTGTTTGCGGTAGAGACGGAGTAAGGCAGAATGGTCTGTCATAGCGGGCAGGCCGGGTTTGCAAAGGGAGTGGCTTGCAGGCCCGGCCAATTTCGGCCTAGGAGGTGGAACGATTGAATATCTGGCACGATATCGACGAGAAAAGGATTTATCCCACGGATTTTATCGCTGTGATTGAAATTTCGAAGGGCAGCAATAAGAAATACGAACTGGATAAGGAGACGGGGATGCTCCTGTTAGACAGGATCCTTTTTACGGCAACGCATTATCCGATGAATTATGGTTTTATTCCGCGGACGTACGGGGATGATAAGGATCCGCTCGATGTTTTGGTGCTGTGCTCGGAGGCGATTGAACCGATGACGCTCGTCAGGGCGTATCCGATCGGCGTCATTCGGATGAAAGACTGCGGCATGGACGATGAAAAGATCATTGCAATTCCCTACGGCGATCCTACATATATAGGATATACCGATGTGAAACAGCTTCCGACACACATTTTCGCTGAGTTGCAGCATTTTTTCACCGTATACAAACACTTGGAGGGCAAAACGACAGAGGTGGACGAGATCGGCGGTCCGTTGGAGGCAGTTACTATTATAGAAAAATGTATTAAGCAGTACAAACAAAAATTTTTGCTTTCAGCACTCGATCGAGGTGAGTGCTAAAAAGTTCTTGACAACGATTCTTTTCTGTACTAAGATATGTGATAGATGGTGTTTGGCGAGAGTTTGTGTCGGTGTGCTGCCTGCCACAGACCGGCCGGAGACTGATATACGATAGCAGCGCAGAAAAGAGGGAAAAGATGAACAAAGAACAAGGTAGTTTGGCAATCGATTCGGAGAATATATTTCCGATCATTAAAAAATGGCTCTATTCTGACCACGACATTTTTATCCGCGAGCTTGTGAGTAACGGCTGCGATGCGATTACGAAGCTGAAAAAGCTGGACATGATGGGAGAGACGACGCTTCCCGATGATTACAAGCAGAAGATCGAGGTGTTAGTCAATGCCGAGGAAAAAACGATCACGTTTGTCGATAATGGACTCGGCATGACAGCGGACGAGGTGAAGGAATACATTAACCGCATCGCGTTTTCCGGCGCTGCCGATTTTCTTGAAAAATATAAGGATAAGTCAAGTGAAGACCAGATCATCGGACATTTCGGGCTCGGCTTCTACTCTTCTTTTATGGTGGCTGACCGCGTGGAGATCAATACGAAATCTTACCGGGATGGAGAACCTGCCGTTCACTGGGAATCTGACAGCGGAACGGATTTTGAGATGGGTGACGGTGAATGGGATCAGATGGGGACGCAGATCATCCTCCACCTGAACGAGGACTGTTATGAATTCGCGAATGAGTACCGGGTGCGCGAAGTATTAAATAAATACTGTTCGTTTATGCCGGTTGAGATTTTTCTGACGAACGAAAATGCGGAGACTGAATATGAGACGATCCCGAGCGAGGAAGTGACCGAAGAGGACACGGTGATCGAGGAGATCGTGGAAGAGCCGAAAACGGACGGTGATGGCACCGAAGAGGATGAGGGCGAAGAGAAGAAAGAGCCGGTCAAAAAGACAAAGATCGTGAAGCGCCCGGTATCGATCAGCGATACGGCACCGCTTTGGGCAAAACATCCAAATGAGTGCTCCGAGGATGATTATAAGTCGTTTTACCGCAAAGTATTTCAGGATTACCGGGAGCCGCTGTTCTGGATCCATCTGAATATGGATTATCCGTTTAACCTGAAAGGAATTTTGTATTTCCCGAAGGTAAACTTAGAGTACGAGAACGCCGAGGGTATGATAAAACTGTATAACAATCAGGTCTTTATCGCGGACAATATAAAGGAAGTGATACCGGAGTTCCTCCTTCTTCTGAAAGGAGTCATTGACTGTCCGGACCTCCCGTTAAATGTGTCGCGAAGCGCGCTCCAAAACGACGGTTTCGTGACAAAGATCTCGGAATATATCACGAAGAAGGTGGCCGACAAACTGAGCGGTATGTGTAAGACCGACCGTGAGAATTATGAGAAATACTGGGATGACATCAGTCCGTTTATCAAGTATGGATGCCTGAAAGATCAGAAATTCCAGGAAAAGATGAAAGATTTTATCCTGTTCAAAGATTTGGATGACAAATTTATGACGATGAAGGAATATCTCGAGAATGTGGGTGTGCCGGAAGCGGAAGTGGTAGAGCCGGGCGAAGAAGCCGAAGGAGAAGAACCACAGGAGCCGCCGAAAACGACGATCTATTATGTGACGGATGTCCAGCAGCAGAGCCAGTACATCAATCTGTTCCGCGAGCAGGAGATGAACGCGTTTGTCCTGACGCACAGCATCGACCAGCCGTTTATCTCTTCGCTGGAGGCCGGGGATGACAATGTGAAGTTCCAGCGGATAGACGCCGAGGTGACGGATGATTTTAAAGAAGAAATCGATGGGGAAGAGCTGAAAGAGCAGACCGATGTTCTTACGAAGCTGTTCCAAAAGGCGTTAGGGAAAGAGAAGCTCGAAGTAAAGGTTGAAAAGCTGAAAAATGAAAAGATCTCATCAATGATCACCGTATCCGAGGAGACGAGGCGGATGCAGGATATGATGAAAATGTACGCCATGAACGGTATGGGCGGAATGGGTGATTTCGGCGGAGAGACACTTGTCCTTAACGCGAATAACAGCCTTGTAAAATACCTGACAAAACATCAGGACGGTGAACACGCGGAATTGTTCTGCAAACAGCTGTATGACCTTGCGATGATAAGCAATAAGCCGCTTGCTCCAGAGGAGATGACAGAATTTATCCAGAGGAGCAATGAGATCATGGAACTGCTTTCAGGAAAATAAATCTAAGAGGTGCGCGATTTTTGGGCCGCACCTTTTTTATTTTATTAGGAAAGCTTTTTTAAACAGTGCTTGAGTTTTGTGTAATGTTACATTGATTGTGCCCGCCGCCCCGTCATGCTATACTGTCTGTAACGGTACCGGATATTTTAAATCAAAGGAGAGATGCAGCATGATGACATTAGGAAGCAATATCAGGACGGCACGGAAGAAGATGGGACTGACGCAGGAGGAACTGGCATCACAGATCGGCGTGACGCCGCAGGCGGTCAGCCGCTGGGAATCGTCGGCGGGACTTCCGGATATTTCCCTGATCGTTCCGTTGGCGCAGATTTTGTCGGTATCGACGGATACGCTGTTCGGATTGGAAGAGACCAGGCAGGACGACGTGATGTACATGGAGGTCAAATATGCCTATGAAGAGATTGCAGGTGCAAGCTCTTCTCCGGCGGAGACGGCAAAAAAACAGTGCGATTACCTGTTGGAGAAGCTGGAGTCAGATCCGGCAAATTACGTGTACAATACCTGTTTGGTAGAACGGACAGCGGAATTGAGCAGATATGCTAATTTTGCAGGATACGACGAAGAAGTGTGGGACGGATACCGGAATAAGGCAATCCAGTGCGGAACGCAGGTGATCCGTTTCTGCAGGAAGAAAGAGTGGGTGGAACGGACGCATTTTGCGCTTGCCTGGATCTATATCCACGAAAAAGATTTTACGAGTGCAAGGGAACACATTGCGACACTCCCGAGTGCAGCCTCCAATCGTTTGCAGGAGAGCATACTCGCGCAGGTGGCGTCGATGGAATCAGGTACGAAGGAGATGAAAAACGTACTAAGGCGTAACCTGCAGAATTTCACGCGTGCGTGGAATAAGGAGGTCCTTTACGCGACCGAGAGTTTGTCATGGTCAGATAATCCGAAAGAAGCTGTGGAATTGGGCGAGTGGGGAATACGTGTAATGCACGTCATCTCGGAAAATGAGGAATTACTGCCCTACTGCCGCGGCTTCTACCGGGATATTTACCGGGCGATGCTCCATGCGGATCTGCGCATGGATGATCTGGAGCAGGCGGCCAGACATTTTGATGAGCTGAAAAAAGGGATGCAGAAACATCTTGATTGCTATGGGAAAATACTTGACAGCGAGGAGGAGATGGAAAAGTATCCAAAACGCCAGATACGTAACATGCGCGCCTATACGCAGGAGTTTGTCAGCGAGAAGCAGAAGGAGATTTTGGAGCGCCTGCGGGAATGGAACGGGCCGGGCAAATGTGACAGGCTGTGTGAGAAAATCAAATAGGAAGGGAAAAAAGGCGGGACTGTCCGGGCAGCAGTCCCGTCCTCTTCAACGATTACCGGAAGGAATTGCCGGTGATTTTCTAACTGCCCGTTTTTTTTCAGAATGCGCTTCATTACTAGGCATATAATCACCTCTTACGGTTATCGACCAGATTTTATGCCTAGATCGGTTTACCACAATTAAAAACACCGCAGAACCACTCATTCTACGGTGTTTAGCGACATAAAAAAGCTTCGAAAGGGACTTGAACCCTCGACCCCTTCATTACGAGTGAAGTGCTCTACCGACTGAGCTATCGAAGCAGCGTATGTGGTACCTGAACAGTACCACAACAGCGTTATCATACTACAACATACAGGTATTTGTCAATATGATTTTAAAATTTTTCTATTTTGCCAGAAGCATCATGATCTCATTGCTGCGTTCGATAAATTCTGTCATCTTATCTGCTTCCAGCGGATGGTGGCTGATCATCGCCAGATCATACAGTTGCTTACAGAACAGTTCGGATGTCTCTTCCTCTTTATGCGCCAGCACATGCTGTACCAGGGCATGATTGGCGTTCAGCACCAGTGTCTGTCCCATGTCCGGCATCCCCATGCCGCCCATGCCATTGGCAGCGTACATCTTCATCATGTCCTGCATCCTTCTTGCTTCTTCGGACATCGTGATCATGGAGGAAACTTTATCATTCTTCAGTTTCTCCACCTTAACCTCCAGATTTTCTTTTCCTGTCGCCTTGCGGAAAAGTTCTGTCAGTGTCTCAGTCTCTTCTTTCAGCTTGTCCTCGTCGCCTTCTTCTTTAAATGCCTCGGTCAGATCGGCGTCGATACGCTGGAATTTCACAGCCTCTTCTCCCGCTTCCAGGGCAGATACAAAAGGCTGATCAATGTTGTGCAGAAGCACAACGGCATTCATTTCCTGCTCGCGGAACATATTGATATACTGGCTCTGCTGCTGCAGGTCGGTGACATAATATACCGTCTTCTTTGGTGTCTCCGCCTCCTGCGGCTCATCCTTATCCTCTTCCCCCGGCTCGACTACCTCTGCCTCTACTTCTGGTTCTGGCAGTGTTTCGAGATATTCCGAAAGCGTACTGTATTTTTCATCCAGATCCTTGAAGAGCACATAATCCTTGATCTTCTCCTTGAATTTCTCATCCTTCAGGCAGCCAAATTTAATGAATGGACTGATATCGTCCCAGTATTTC
>CAJTTQ010000046.1:5168-21922 GCA_910579145.1 uncultured Eubacterium sp. | reverse complement strand
TATGCCCAAAAGTCAAAACAAAATTTCTTTCTATTTTTTCAAAAAAACACTTGACTTTTTATTAGCAGGCTTTTCACTTTCTTTCCCAGACTCTTCCCCCTCTCCTTCAATATCGTCCAAAGAAAAATGCTCTTTATCCGTTTCTATATTCGTTGCCTCTTTCGTATCTTTATCTACCTTATAATAACTTATGCCGCCATCGTATAAAAGATACTCGTCACTCTGAAGCCCTTCATCAAGAAACTTTCCCGATGTCCGAAACTCTATGACTGGCGGATTCTCCTCTACTGCCCCTACAACAACATACCCCGCATCTTTTGTCCCATTTTTCAGCTCAACCGCATACGCGCATATCTCTTCCTTCTCATTATACAGATTGTACACTTTTCTGATCTTAGTGCCTTCTTTCCACTCCGTTTCCTGATTTTTGAGCGTTTCGTCTACCTGGAATTTCGCGATATCTTTTGCTTCCTCTCTGTTGATATCCGGTCCTTCCGGCGCAACCTGTCTCTGAGAATCGTCTGTACTTTGGCTTGTCACTGACACTTCCTGTTCTGCTGCATAAGTATCTACTTCAAAATCCTGTAAACTGAAGCTGAACATTGCCACCGCTAAAACGATACACAACAACCTCTTTCCTACAATTTTCATACTTCTCATCCTTTCTTTTTATTTTTCTATTGGCTTTCCTCATACGCCACAACCTGCATTTCTACAGGATGTTCTCATTCTATTTCATTCACAAATCACTTAATCTTCCCCGTTTCCCTTTGCGGGCAGGGATGATAAAATGCTATCATACAGATCCCGTAAACAGCCGGCCTCTTTTATCTGAATCTCAGACAACCGCTCCTGTATCGTCTGCACATTAGCCCGCTGCGGACGCATCTGGTACTTTAACAGTATATTTTTCAGGTCAAATACCATGCGCCCGATCTCCTGCATCCCCTCATATAAATATTCCGAGCCATCCGGCAAATACTTTCCACTTATCAGAAAGCGGATCCTCTCACACATGATCTGCTTATGTTCCCAAAGCACATGCGCGACACGGCGGTCAGCGATCAAAACCTGTACTCCTTTTTCGCTTTTTAGTTCCTCATAAACAGATACTCCATAATGCCTTGGATCCCTCGCTTCTGTGTTCCGATAATAAAAGCAGCTATCCACAGAATACAGATACTGGTACAGCATTTCCCTGAAATACTCCGGGGAGAACTGATAAAAATGTCCATCCTGCTCGTATTGAATCGTCTTATATACAATGTCCCCTCTTCGTTTCAACGATTTTTCCAGATCCGAGAAAGAAATCTCCATTTCCTGAACCTTTCCTTTCTGATCGTATCCCAAAAGGAAACATAACTTTTTCTTCTCGTCCGCCCCGTAGATCAGATTTTGGTGATAATGATGCGTATTCCAAAACTCTTCCCGCTCTTTGATATAGTACTGGTCAATCTTAGCTTCTATATATTTTCCCCGTTTCAGGCAGTACAGAAGGTATTTGATCCCTCCCATATGCGCGATCTCGTCTCCCGTAAAACGGTTCTTATCGAGAAAATACGTTATGTCGCTGTTCTCCCAGTGCTTGGAGATTCCAAATACATAATCCAGCCTGCGATCAGGGTTGTCCACATCGCAGCCCAACTGGATAAAATTCGAAAACAGCCAGGGAAAATAGGAATTCTGTCCATGTTTTACCTGAACTCCCAAATACAGAGGTTTCGTATGGCAGCCTAGTTCACATGCCGCTTTTCTTTTTATCTCTTCCTCACCGGAAAAGAATTCGAGACGTGCCCCTTCCCTTTTGATAACGAGTCGGTATGGCTCCTGATACCGTTCCACCGGCACAGTGATCTTTTTCCCAGAGCCATACAGGGCAATCCCGGTATAGACAAAATGACCGAACCTGTACAGATAAGCCTCATCCCCCATCAGTACATGATCCGGATCATCGCTGATAAAAACGTTTACTGCTGCCCACGGATTCGTATATTGCTGAAAATCAACCTGGATATCTATGTAATCGGATTCCCTCATTTCCCTGATGATATAACCATTACAATCTCTCCGAAACTCATCCTGCGACTCTCCACAAAACGCATTTTCATCCACTTTCACCACATTTCCGCCGATGCTCCAATCCGAGTACGGTGACCCGATCATTTGAAAACGCGCAAACACTTTTCCCACTCGTTCTTCCGCCGAAATGATACTCTGCAAAAAAGCGTAATATGAAAACGATGTCACGATGGGGGTTGGATTTACCGGCAGTATAACTGTCCTTTTCAACTATAGTCACCCCCCTTCCTGACCTGATCCACTATTGTTTTTTCTAACCACGGTCCGAAAACAACTCAAAAACAAACATTTTTTATTCCACCCTGACACATTTGACTTATCATCGACCTTCCGAGACTACACTTCTTATGTTAATCTATGCCCTTACATTTTTTTATTAGAATAGCACTTAGCAAATAGTCTGTCAATTATTACCAAAAGTTTCAAAAATATATGATATCCTGCGCCTCAAGTCAATAGTCCATACCTTTTGTACTCTATTTCCTATATGCAAATAGCAACTTTCCGCTTCGCCTTCCATTTCTTATAAGGCAGATCCCCATCTATCTTCCCGCTTATCTGAAAATAATATGTCCTCCCTGGCCACAGGTTCCGAATCGTCACTTTCCCTTTCCTTTTATTACAATAAACAATTTCACGATCTTTCATGTTTTTATTCATTGAATAGCGGACCGCATGGTCCCAAAAAATCAGTACGGCCTCCGTGCTGTCAAAAGTCACCGTTGCAGTCCCGCGTTTTTTACTCTCCACTTTGTACTTGTACCATGTCGCGTAAAATTTTGCTTTTTTTTGACCAGGTTCGACTTTCGTAATCGAATCGTACGTCGACAAACTCCAGCACATCGAACTCCACCCCATGAACACATAACCTTCCCTTTTTACGCAGTTCGGAAGTTTTACTTCCTCACCAAAACGGTAGGATTTTGGCAGTTTTCCTACTGCCTTCCCATCCATCAGATCAAACTGGATTGGTATCTTTTTCCCTACAGACTTTCCCGTCTTCCCAGGTGGTATCACCCTGGTTTTCTTTTTTCCTACTTTCCATGTTACATATTTCTTATACCAGGGTATTTTACACAATAGTTGGGAGTTGTTCACCACTTCACGCAGAGCCGGACAATTTTTCACCATATTTACATTCCAGTTCCTTAAGGATGCCGGAAGTACGATTTTCTTTAGCCGGGGACAGCTTTGAAAAGCTCTTGATCCTATTTCAGTCACTGAATGTGGGAGAACTATCTGTCTCAAATTATCACACCTTGCAAACGCACTATATCCTACTTTTTTTAAATTTCTTCCAAATACAATTTCCTCTAGACAGTTATTACTTGAAAAGGCGTAATCTTCAATTTCAACAAGTGAATCTGGAAACACAATTCTCTCCAAATGCGACAATCCCATACGTTGTGTTGAAATTTTGGTGATTCCTTCCTTGATTATAAGTGTTCTAATGTTTGATTCTTTAACCTTTTCTTTCTTATTTCTAATTTTGTCATTAAAGTCTACTATTGATCCAGTTTCCCCTGTTCCAGAGATCACAAGAGTATCACCGCCTATCACTTCATAGTGCACTGTATCCTCCGCACAGGAAACGGATGGTGCTGCACAAAGAACAAAAAACACGATAGACAGTACTACTATTTCTATTTTTTTCATAAATTAATACACCTCCAGACCTACCAACATAGTAAGCACAAACAGAAATATTCGCAAAAATCGTTGCAGATGTTCATGCTATCATGACATCTGAAACGATTTTGATTACTGTCTGATTATATCCGTATTTTATCAAACCTTTGTCTTAATATCACGCAGATCAATCGTTGCCAAAAACAAGTGTCTTGGATTCTTCTCTTTCCCATCCTTCCCCGTTACCTTTACTCTTTTTACTACAAGAAATTCGTAACTGTTACCATTCATGATATGTCCGCCTTCCAGTTCCAGTTTAGCATTCGGCTCGCCCTCAAAACCAATATCATCTCGAAATGCTTCATATGTAATTCCTTTTCCCTTTTCCCTCTCCACTTCTAATCTTGTGATCGTAGCATCTTTTGTGTCTCCGATTTCATTTCCACTCGTGATTACGACCCTCCACTTCTCCGCGTTATCCTCAATGTATTTTTCTATATCAATAGACTGAAAAGAACCATTCGGTTTTAGAACTGATTTTCGCTCACTAGTAAATTTTTCCCCGAATGATCCTATCAGGGCTTTCTTTAAAGCTTTCTTTTTCTTGTTAAATGATAGTCTTAAGCTTTTATTCTTATTTTTTTTCTTAGCTGATTCCCATTTTTCTTGATAGACTTGCGAAATCAATCTCATATCATACAAACTAATTTCATGATATAATTCTCTTTTATTACTTTTTTCTTTTTGAAATTCCTTCCATATAGCAATTGTGCTTCCATCTGCAGTTAATGCAGCATCTACACGGTACAATTTGCCTTTGCCCTTTCCACTACGTTCTTTATTTGCGCATTATAAATCAGTCAAGATACTAAATAATCCTTCTTTCCAATCCTTGAAAGCAATATTTTGACCACTATGTACTCTATTTTCAAAAAGGCTCCGCGGCATGATAGCTAGCTTACGGGCAAATTTTCCTTTTGCACCGCATCCCAGTAAATAATACTCTTCATGATTAGAATTTACAAATTGTTCAAATGTTTGCCCATGTGCAAATCCTTCGAATTCCGCTCCTGTGCTATATGATACTTTTTCGTCTGCTCCAATGGTTCTCTTAAAAACGTAAGCATTACTATCATCTTTTGACTTCATCAAATAAGAAGCCCCATTCGGAAGCGGC
Source organism: uncultured Eubacterium sp. (assembly GCA_910579145.1). GTDB lineage: Bacteria > Bacillota > Clostridia > Lachnospirales > Lachnospiraceae > Eubacterium_F. The sequence goes on along the minus strand of CAJTTQ010000046.1, from coordinate 17,037 downwards.
ATATAGTGCTGTGTCGGAAGCACCCGTCGTTTAACATTCAAATCCACTCCTAAACACGGAATCTCCTTCTTAGCCTTTTTCGAGCTTCTTTTCGAACGCGAATCACCCGCCGGCTCATCTAAGTCCATCAAGGCATCATCCGTGTAACCGTTCTCTTCCAGATACTGTTCATATTCTTCCCTTGTCTCGAAATAGTCACTATCTTTTCTAAACCAATCTTCATCATAATCAGATTCATCCTCATCATCGTCATCTGAAAAATCAAGATCCGAAGTTATTTTGAACAATTCCATCTCTGAAACTTCCGGCTCCCCGTCAACAGCTGCGATAAACCCGAACTCCACACTTTGGTTCGGCGCGATATTTTGATTATACCCCGGATTTTCGATGTCACAATAATTTAAGTCCTCTTCCCAGAAATTTTCCTCAACCACTGCATTCCAAATCTGATCGATCTCGAAATTGCAAACGAAAAACATATTCCAATCCTCGATCGTCTTTTCACTCAGGTTCGTAATGATGATCTGGCCATTGAACTTACCGTCCCATTGGCTGTGTTTCTTGAACTCGATCTTATATTCTTTTTCATCCAGCAGTTCACTTAATCCAAGCGTATAGACATACTCCGGCATCTCCAGTTCCTCAGAACAAGAAACCATCATACCAAAAGAGACTGAACCACCGACTGCGATATCCTGGTTCCACTCTGCATTATGTATCGTATATTCCCCATCCGTATAGTCAGTAACCTTTGCGTTCCAAATATTTTCAATCTCATAATTGGCAGGAATACAGATTTCCCAGTTGTCAATCCTCTCATCCGTCATATTTTCAAGTGTAACATCCACATTATAATGGTTGTCCCAACGACTGGTGATCTGATGCTGGATCTTTACATCGCAGTCCCCTTCCGTAGCTGTGTTCCTAACCATCCCGTTTAACGCGCCAATGTTGTCCAAACTATCCATACTGTCTATGCCGTCAACATGCTCTGTTTCCCTATCGGCACTTACGATTACCATGTTACTCATACACAGTGAAATTGTCAATACAAGGGCCATTAGCTTCTTTCCTTTTGTTTTCATACTTTTTCTCCTCTATTATTTATTCCGTATTTTATTTAACAATTAATAAATCTACTGTCAGAGTAGCACAATAAAATTTTTTTGTCAATTATTACCAAAAGTTCAAAAATCCCTCCCGCTCTACCAACTCCTGAAACTAAAAAAATGAGAAAGCGCTCTGGATCACACGCCTTCCCATTTTTGTTTTCATATTGTTTCATTTACTAAAATGTATTAACATTTCTCAAAAATCCATTTCTGGCAGGAGTTTCCGTAATATGTCCACTGACATACATTCGCGCCATCATATGTACCAAAGTTGTATACATCCAGTGACTTTTTATCCCCCGTCACTTTCGTCACAATGCCATATACATTTGCCTCGGATGTTTTCACGACTTTGAATTTCTGGGCATCTGCCCCATTCGCCGAGTATGTCTGGACATTGACACCGTCCTCTTTTGCTCCATACTGGATATCCAGCATATAACCGTTGCCATTCTTCAGTGTGAAATAGCCGTCTCCTTGATTGGACAGATACCATCTCTGCCCCTGCACGCCGGTCCCCGTGCCAATCTCTACATTCACACCATTGCCGCCGGTATTGTTCTGCACCTGAAGGTATTTCTGCGCATTGATATTCTTTATGTAATACCAGCCATTCGGAATCGTCTGCCCGCTGACGCTGGATGAACCGCCTCCTGTCTGATTCCCGAACCCAGCATCCTTATATGCCTGGATCACATTGTAATACGCACTTTTCGGAGCGTTTAAATATGAGAATATCAATGGCTTCTGCCCTTTGATCCATGTCACCTGATCCGAAATCCCCCACCATGTCAATCCGGTAATATTTCCGCCTGATTTCTTGATCTTCAATACATTTTTCATCAGATCGTACAAGTACCCTGCCAAATCCGCATCCGATTTGTTCGTTACATCAAGCTCTGTAATCTGTACTTCAAAGCCAGCATTTACAAATGCCTGAAGCGCAGCCGTGTAATAGGAAACGCTTGGGAACGTCGTTCCAAGATGCGACTGCATGCCAACGCCATTACAAATCTTTTTCTCTGCATTGATGTAACGGATCATCGTGATGATATCATCGACTTCCATATAAGTATTGAAATCGTTATACATCAGGCTTACCGAATTCGTCAGCTTAAAGTAAGCCAAACAATCATATGCGTACTGGAATGCGCGTTTTACGAAAGCCGGCCTGTTTCCGCAATTTCCATAAATCTTACTCCAGCCGGAAGGTGTCGCGTGAAGATATTCATTGACCACATCCCATGTGTAGACTACACTTCCATACTTGCTCGTATAAACATGGTTCATCACACTTTTTATGTAGTACTCCATACGGTTATTCATCTGAGATTCAGAAACATAACCATAGTTTGGCGAGTAACCAACCCGGAAAAACCAGTCCGGTGTCTGGCTGTGCCAGATCAACGTATGGGCGCGGACCCCGATACCATTCTCATAACAAATTTTGAGTACCTGATCGATCGTGTCAAAATTTATTTTGGGAACATATGTCTCCTGCATCGAAGACGGCACGTAGTATCCCCACTCCTTCGCCGTCTCCTGACGGATCAGGCTCGGACTGCCGCCTAACATCGCATCCGGTTTCATTTCATTTTCCAGTGTAATGCTGTTATAATGTGACTTGATATGTGAAAGTGTAGCGGGATCCTTTAACTGGTTCAATGACACACAGTTCCCCGAACGCCCAAACACTTTCCCATACGTGTTCAGCAGCGTCTCATTTGCTGCTTTCGTTTCTGTTCTCGGCACCATGCAGGTTCCCAATACGAGCACACCGATCAGAATAGCGGAAAACAAGCGTTTTCCTTTTCGTAACGCCTTCATTTTACATGTAACCTCCAATATTTTTTATTTCGCTTTGGCTGACACCCCATAACGTAACCCAAATACCTCCTTCCCAAAATATTTGTCTCACAAAGCTTATTCACAGTGTAACACCAATCTATTTTCGCAGTCAATCCTTTTGAATAAATGCGTTGATAAGAGTTTGTAATTTCTCCTATTAGTTTCCAGATTCAAATCACGATTCTTAGTAAAAAATCTAATTTTCGACATAAAAAGAAAGTATACGCTTTACCGAAGTCAGATAACTGCCCCCAAACATATTCAGATGATTTAAAAGCTGATACAGGTTATACAGATCACGTCGGCTCTCATAACCCGGCTGCCATGATGCTGCCTCCCGATAAGCGTCATAAAATTCCCTCGGAAACCCGCCGAACAGTTCTGTCATGGCTAAATCCGCCTCGGCATGCCCGACATAAACAGCCGGGTCGATCATCCACGCTTTTCCATCCTTTCCCGTAATGACATTACCCGACCACAGATCCCCGTGCAAAAGCGACGGTTGTTCCGGTTCTACCAAAATCTCATCCAGGTGGGAGAGCAGCCTGTCCACCATTTTCAGATCCGAAGTGCTGAAATAATGTACCGCCTGCCGAAACTGGGGTTCAAGCCGGCAATCACGGAAAAAACTGACCCAGCTGTCATGTACCGTATTTTGCTGCTCCCGCCTGCCGATATAATTGTCCTGTATAAATCCATACTTTCCACCGCCTGTAAACTCTGCCGCAGGTGCCTGGTGCAGCGCCGCAAGTTCGTGCGCAAATGTTTCCCAGTAATGCCGGATCCGGCCCGCCCCCTGAATAAACTCCATCAGCAAAAAGGAAAATCCACCGCCGTCCTCCTCCGTTCCTGCGCAAAAAACATGCGGTGTCCCGACCGCCCTACACTGAGCGATCGCTGCAAGTCCGACCGCTTCTGCCGTGAAAAAGCATTTATTTTGCTTGTCGTTCGTCTTCATAAATAAATGTGTCCCATCTGACAGGGTAAGGCGGAATGCCTGATTGATATCTCCGCCGAAGACGCGTTCCTTCTGCACGATCCTTCTACCACTTCCCCAGAATAACGAAATGGCGCTTTCTAATGAAGTAACATGCTGTAATGATATGCTTGTTGAATCCATGTCTTCTTTCCTTTTCCCTATTTTGCATGCGTTTTTATCAATTCGATCTTTGATCTTCAAGACTTACTCCATAAATTTTGATCGTCTGCTCGGATCCTTTATCGGATATAACTTTTCCCATAGTCTCTTCGATCACAGTCATAATTGCCTTTGCCCGGTCAACAAAATACGTTTTAAAATCATCATTGATAAACGCGTGATAATTGATCAGGTGGGATTCCACCCTTGATTTTAACTGCGCTTCATCTATTTGAGCGTCCTTCATTATCTTTTGACAATACTTACTTGGAGCATCTCCGCCAATCTGGCGGTTAGATTCTGGCAATAGTGGTGTCTTATTGATAATGGAATTCCATTGTTCCTTTTGATAATTCTGTTTTTTACAGTATGCTTCAGGAAAAATATGATGGATATCCGGAGACTCGTCCATACTTTTCACGATATCCATCGTGGTTCCCTTCATAAAATCACGACAGCTTTCCCTATATACCAATGCCATGATCCCCTTATAGGCCGCGCTATTTCTCGTTTGGAGCGATACAAGCCTTGTGGCCGAGAAGTATGCACCATTAACCGTTCTGCTTTTATCCAAACTCTGTTCATTTGTTATAGAATCAACTACATCCTCTATATCATTCGCGTACCTAGTTTCATTTGCCCCTCCATACATCTCACCCAAAATTCCACACCAAAACCATCGAGCAAGAATATTCTGTGTCCTTGGCAAATTAAAAGTACTCTTTCCTATAACAGCGCATATTGCCGCAAGAGGAATCAGTTGTGTCGTGTATGGCAGATCGCGCATCCTGAAAACATACTGGCTGAACAGGAACTTTCTAGCCATTTTATAACCTTCCAGCAGCGCCGGTTTGTTCGCCTTGTATGAATCAAAACTCAATGCCAAAACATCTTTTTTCTTGCAAGTCGTCATAGTTTTCGCAAAGTAATTTGTATAAAGCGTAATCGCTGTCAGAAACGCCGTCTCATCAACGCCGTGCATTACATCCGTATTAAGAGGATCATTCACCCCCCATATGATACTTCTGCACTCTTCCCAGTCTTTTCTCAAATCAAATTCATATGTAGCAAATGTCGCTGTCACAAGTTCAAAGACAGTTAACGCAACCCCGCCAGTGTTGACATTTTCAAATACTTTACACACAGCTTCACGGGGCGTTTCCCTTCCCAGTGTTATCACTGGAAGTTTATAACCTGTAATAACCTCGATCACATTTGTTCGAAACGTTTTGTATCGTTCTAAAAACTCTTTGCCGTACTCATGATATTCCTTATAACCATCTGCCCAGTCTTCACGCGCACTGCTATCAAAGATAATGTTAATAGGGAACATCTCATGTTCGTATTCCAATTCCCTTGTAGTTAGATCAAGTACGATCTCTCTGTTAAAATTCTTCTTAATACGCCTGTCTTCTGGCACAGGAATAATGGCATCATACCTATCCTCATTATCATTGAGACATTTTTTAATATCTAAATAGTAAAACCGTTTAATCTTTTTCCCTTTTTCCGTCTTTGTTTCCACAGGATCCTTTGAACAGGTGGCGCGATACATGGAAGTCAGTCGCTGCTGCCCGTCCAGTACAAGGTGGTCCGGCGTTTCTGTTGCATTTTTTACGCCTTCAATAGGTCTGTACTTAAACTTTACCTCCGTATTACCATATTCAAGACGCATGATCGCTCCCATTGGATAACCCTGGGACAAACTCGCCAGAATTCCACGTATCCTGCCATCATCCCACGTCCAACTACGCTGGAATTCGGGAAGTTGCGTTTTTCCTGATGTAATATCCCTGATCAATTCGTTTAATTCTGTATCTGATGATTTTGGTGCTATGTTTATTGCCATATGTATTCCTCCCTTGATTTTTCTCTAGCACAACCTGACTTCCGCTACTAATTACTTACTTTAACGCATTACCGTGCGCATCTAACTCTATATAAAACTGATCTCTCTCAAATGAACACTGATAACATCACCATGATTAATTATACTGATACTATAACACATCACTGCCTGCTGTGGCAATCAGATTTATACTGTGAATATTTATCTTTGTCTGCCCTGCCGTCTGCTCTGTCAGACCGACACCTTTCGACACCCCGCCGCATATATTAAAACAAACCAAAGAAAGGGGAAATCCGATGAAACACATCCTATTTTTCCTGATCGTATGTATCATCCTCTTCATCCTGTTACTGATCCTCCTGCACTTTCACCGCAAAAAGAAGAAGCTCATCCATAAGTTGCGCTGCCTGTCCTTCCACGACAAATGCCGCTTCCTGAATGAGCTCTGTGAGCCGCTCGGTTACCGGTATGAACCCGATCAGGACATTTTCACGAGTACAACTGACGCCTGGCAGAAATTTTATGGATACGGGGACATTTACGATAAGCTGGCGCCATTGGGGTGCATGGTTTTCGACTCCCTGCCGGTCTATTTTGATTATCGCGGAAAAACGTGGCTGATCGAATGCTGGAAAGGACAGTATGGCATCAATACCGGAAGTGAGGTCGGCGTATACCATGCCGACGGCATCGTTCCACCGGAAAAACGGAAAACGACGATATTCGCGGCCGTACCGGAATATGAGTATCTGGACATGAGGACAGAACTTCTCTACCGCGGACGTCCTATCGCCAATATCAGCGCCGCCCACTGGTGGCTCACGATCTTCTCGATGGGACACGTTTCAAAACCGCGCGACCTCACGCTGAATGCCTCGATCCGGTTTCCGGATACCGAGATGAGAAATGCTTTTATCGACTCCCTCCTTCAGGCTGGCTGCGATCCGGACTCCATCGGGATCTGTTTTAATACCGTGCTCTTTACGTTTGCGGGGCACTGTCATAAGACTGGATGCCTTAACCTTCTTATACTGCTGAAGATCCGCCTGTTCTGCTGTTTGTATCGTTTTGTTACACGGCCGTTCGCATGTACCTGCGATAAACTCCTTTACCTTTACTTCTATTTACCGTTCGCGTTCCGGCACATCCTGCGGCTGAAAAGATTCAAGCATCACAGAAAGGAGTACCGCTATGGGCTGCCGCCAGAGATTAAATAAATCGTTTAAAAACGCTCCCGTATTGCCGCTGTCGCCCGTAAACAATTACGTACTTTTCAGCGACTGCCACCGAGGGAACGGGACACACAATGATAATTTCCTGCGGAACGAACATTTATATATCGCGGCGCTCCGCTACTACTACCAACGGGGATTTACCTATATAGAACTTGGCGACGGGGATGAACTATGGGAAAACCAGAGTATGGAACCGATCAAGGAAATACACAGTGACGTCTTCGGACTGCTGTCGCAATTCTATCAGGAAAAACGATTGTATATGATTTATGGAAATCATGACATGGTAAAAAAATATCCTTCGTTTTCCAAACGAAAATGCGGCTCCTATTTTTGTACCACACACCAGTGTACCCGGCCCCTCTTTCCCGGTATTACCTTCTATCCCGCCATCATCCTGCGGGATCCAGGCAGCGGAAAAAGCCTGTACCTGACCCACGGCCATCAGGCATCCCTGATGAATTCCACGCTGTGGCCCATCAACCGTTTCCTCGTCCGGTATGTCTGGAAACCGCTGGAACAGGTCGGCATCCTCGATCCAACGAGCGCAGCTAAAAACTACACGACCAAAGAGCGCTCCGAAACAAAACTTGTGTCATGGGCGAAATCATATAACCGCACACTGGTTACCGGCCATACCCACCGGCCGATGATGTGTACGGAAACGTCTCCTTACTTGAATACGGGCAGCTGCGTACACCCCTACTGTGTCACCTGCATCGAAGTCCGCGGCTGTACGCTCACCCTCGTAAAATGGTATATGGACGCACATGATAACGGAAGTCTGTACGTAGAACGGGAAGAACTCGCGGATGACAAAAAGGGCTGCCCGTAGCACCAAAACTGTCTGCGGCACAAAAGCTGTCTATCACAATAGGGCGCCTGCGGCGCCCTTTCAACCATTTTTTTAATACGTATGTAACAGCGTCCGAAGAAGCATGATATGGTACTCCTCATCCAGGATGATCCGCTCCAATACCGCGATTACCCTTTTGTCATTCATCATTCTGATGTGCATCTCGTATTGTTTGATCGCCCCCTGTTCCGCTTCAATATCGGCCTGTAACATATTTTTGATATTTCCTGGAATCTGCAGATACTCCGGCGTCCACATCATCGCTCTTCCATTTTGGTACCGCGCGGTAAAATCAACCGTTCCACCGAGCAGAAAAATCAGTTCCCCCAGTTTTTGCAGGTGCATCATCTCCGCCATAGCGATTCCCAAAATCGTCTTTGCCAGCGAACATCTCTCCCCGGACATACGGTTCTCGTTGTTAATGTACTGGGTGATTGCCGACATTTCCGAGACGGATCCACAGTAATCGACACTGAGCAGATTTGCATATGACGGATTTTTCTCTTCCACCTGGATCGGCGGATATGGCAGATCCATCATGATCGGACGGATTCCTGCAAAACTACAGTCATTTACGAGCATGTTATTTTTTTCTTCCATAAAAAAGAAACTCCAATCTATTTGTTCTATAAAAATATATTGGAGTTTCTATGAAATTATACCGCGGGGAATCATGTATGACTTGTTATTATTTATGACAGCCGCCGCCACAGTGCTTGCAATCTCCCCCGCACTGTATGGATTTCCCATTCTTTTTATCCTTTATCATGCTTCGCACGGCTAACACCGCCGCTAGAACTACCACGGACAAAACTACTGCCGTCCCCATGCAGCCTTCCTCCTCTCAAATAAACTCAAATGCCCTCTCTCTGCCGGACGAACGAGCAGATAGACCAGTCCGAGCAAAAGAACGCTTGCCGCGGTCACTCCCGGAACGCTCGGTGTTCCGGCAAATAACATACCAAATTGATAAATGATGAGCGCGATGATATAAGCAAATCCACACTGGTATCCGATCGCAAACCAAAACCACCGGATATGATTCATCTCACGCTTGATCGCCCCCATCGCGGCAAAGCAAGGCGCACACAAAAGATTGAACGCGAGAAACGCATAGCCTGCTGCCTGAGACAATCCCTCAAAATCCAGCACGCCAAAAACACCGACCACTTCTTCCTTCGCGACCAGTCCCATCATGACCGCAATCGCAGCAGACGCTTCCCCGAACCCGAGCGGGGTAAAGATCCAGCTGATCGCATTACCTAAATGCCCTAAAAGGCTGTCTGTCAGCTCCATATCCGCATAAAACCCAAACGCTCCCTCTTTCCATCCGAAAACAGAACCGAACCAGATGACGATACTTGATACGAGAATGATCGTACCGGCCCGCCGGATAAATGACCAGCCGCGCTCCCACATACTCCTCAGGACCGTGCCGGCCGTCGGAAGATGGTAGGCGGGAAGTTCCATCACAAACGGCGCCGCATCACCCGCAAATGCCCTCGTCTTTTTTAATATGATACCCGATACGACCACGGCCCCGATACCGAGAAAATACGCACTCGGCGCCACCCATCCGGCACCGCCGAACAACGCGCTGGCGATCAGGGCAATGATCGGAAGCTTTGCCCCGCATGGGATGAATGTCGTCGTGATGATCGTCATCTTCCGGTCCCTTTCATTTTCAATCGTCCGGGATGCCATAATCCCAGGCACACCGCATCCGCTCCCGATCAGCATCGGAATAAACGATTTCCCGGAAAGCCCGAACCGCCGGAAGATCCGGTCCATGATAAAGGCGACACGCGCCATATATCCGCATGACTCGAGAAACGCCAGAAAGAGAAACAACACGAGCATCTGCGGCACAAACCCGAGAACCGCCCCGACTCCGCCGATGATGCCATTCACCAAAAGTCCTTTCAGCCAATCCGCACAGCCGATCGCATCCAAGGCGTTTTCGGCAATCACCGGGATACCTGGAACCCAGATGCCAAACTGTTCGGGCGAAACGCTCTCTTCCACAAAGCCTGCTGCCGCTTCCTCGTAATCCTCCCGTCCGATCCCGCACAAATACCAGCCGTCACCAAAAAGCCCGTCATTTGTCCAGTCCGTCACCAGCGTACCGACCGTAGTTACCGACACATAATATACGAGTATCATCACAGCGGCAAAGATCGGCAGCGCCAGAATACGATTTGTCACTATTTTATCAATCCGGTCCGAAACCGTCAACTTTTCTTTTCCCTCTTTTGTCACACATCCGCTGATCATCGAAGAAATATACTCATACCGTTCATTGGTAATAATACTCTCCACATCATCATCAAACGTGTCCTCGAGCTGGCTGATGACCTCAGAAACATCCGGCACCCTCTCCATCCATTCGCCCGCTTTTTCATCGTTTTCGAGGCACTTTATCGCAAAAAACCTCCGCTGCGAAAGAGGGATTCCCTCAGGAAGCATTTTTTCTGCCTGTGAAACAGCATCTTCCGCCTCCCTGCTGAATATGCGCGCGGCTTCTGACATTTCCCCTGCCAGAGCCAGCGCTTTCTCAGCTGCTTTCATGACACCGGTTCCTTTTAACGCAGAGATACCGATCACTTCACAACCCAGTTTTTTCCCGAGCTGCGCCAGGTCGATCTGGTCTCCCCGTCTCTCCACAGCATCCATCATATTGACGGCCATGACGACCGGGATGCCCAGTTCCATGATCTGCGTGGACAGATACAGGTTTCGCTCCAGGTTCGTACCGTCCACGATGTTTATAATGACATCCGGCTTCTCCTGAATGAGATAGTTTCTGGCTACGACTTCTTCCAGCGTATACGGAGAGAGGGAATAAATCCCTGGCAGATCCGTTATGACTACGTCCTTATGATTTTTTAGTTTTCCTTCTTTCTTTTCCACCGTTACCCCCGGCCAATTTCCGACGTACTGGTTGGATCCGGTAAGCGCGTTAAACATCGTCGTCTTACCGCTGTTCGGATTCCCGGCTAAAGCGATCGTTACAGACATTTCAACTCTCCTCCTTTTCGACCTGGATCATTTGCGCATCTGCTTTCCTTATGGACAGCTCGTATCCCCGGACAGTCACCTCGACCGGATCGCCGAGCGGAGCCACTTTTCTTATAAAAATACTCGTACCTTTTGTTATACCCATATCCATGATGCGCCTCCTCACCGCTCCTTCCCCTAATAACCGCACGACCCTGACGGTAGTACCGCACGGGATCTCCCGCAATGTATTCATCTCTTTCCTCCATTCTCTCTCCTGATCTATTTATTTTTCCGCTACAATAATTTTGTTCGCCATTTTCCTGCCAATGGCGATCCTCGCGTCCAGCACCCCCACAATGATATTTCCAGCTGCTTTGCTGACCACCGTAACATCATTTCCCTCGACAAATCCAAGACTGTTCAAAAATCGTTTTGTGTCATCTTTTCCGGAAATCCGCTCTATCACGCGTTCTTCTCCGGGCAGTATCATAGATAACGGCATACGGCCCCTCCTTTCATTCAGTTATCTTTGTTATTCTATTCTTACTATTGTTAGTATATACTAACTCGAGTAAGAAGTCAATTACTTTTTTTACATCGCGTTGCGTTTCCACTCAAAATATGTTATACTAAATAAATCATTGACGGTCAAAAAACCGCCATAACACTGGATTCATAAGAGTTTGGGGGAATCAATCAATGACGTTAAACGAGTCATCGGAAAATTATCTCGAAGCGATTCTTATGCTGAGCAAAAAGCTTCCCGTTGTGCGTTCTGTGGACATTGCAGAAAGTATGGGATTCAAAAAATCCAGCGTCAGTGTTGCCATG
>CAJTTQ010000046.1:0-5158 GCA_910579145.1 uncultured Eubacterium sp. | reverse complement strand
AGCTTCGAGAAAATAACTATATCACTGTCACGAAAGCCGGGTTTATCTATCTCACCGATCAGGGAAATGAAGTGGCGGAAATGATCTATGAACGACATGAATTTCTCAGAACATGGCTGATCAGCCTCGGTATTGATGAACAGACGGCGACCGAAGATGCCTGCCGTATGGAGCACGACATCAGTCAGGAAAGTTTCCGGGTCATCAAGGAATATATTGAGAAAACAGCAGAATATTACAAAAAATAGAGGAGCCAGCAGTACGAAGTCTGCCCGCTCCTCTTTGAAGCGCCTTGTTTTCACGACGCTTTTTTTACATGCAGTTCGCTTCCTTCATCACCAGCAGTACATCCCCCTCATGGACCAGATCCGACTCCAGTTTATTAATTTCCATGATGGTGTCCACAGTCGTATAAAATTGCTTCGCGATGTCCCACAGGGCGTCTCCCTTTTGTACGACGTAACCGATCAGTCCCGGTTCCTTTGCCCTGGCATCGCAGTCCAGTTCTTGGATCTCGAAGTCCGCGATGATCGGTTCTTCCATGTTGTTAAACGCCAGGACATCAATGACGATCACAGCTTTGATGTCTGCCTCATTCTCACCCAAAAGGGATCCACTGATCTGCTCGAGTCCCGCATTCATGCGGATATCGCTGTCCGGCAGAAGATCCGGAATCTGGATATGCTGCTCAAAGGGCAGGATCCCGGAAGAAGCCGCCAACGGCACATTTTCATCCGCCGACTGGTACAATATATTTATGTCAATAACTCCTTCTACTTCCACGCCATCTTCCACAATCCTCTTTTCATCCACCCGGACATCCCCGCTGACTTTCCAGATCTGCAGCGGATGGTTCGCCGCATCCAGCTCAATCTTCCCGTTCACCCGCGACTTGCTCTTATTCTTCATAATAAGGTTTTCAAAATAAGAAGTCTCAAATACCGGACGGCATTCCTTTTTAGTGGAATAGAAATCTGTCAAGAGCTCCATTTGCTCTTCCCCGTACGCCTTGACCGCCAGTTCAAGCACGATCTCCACGTCGATGACACGGTCTTCTCCGTCTTCATCGCTTTTGACCTCCAGCTCCCTGCTGTGGATCCCCACCTCGGCCTGAACCACGTTCGTCTCATCACACCCGCCGCAGTTCACCTCGCCGCTCAGCGGTATGATACATTCATGGAAATTTAACTGAGGAACTTCATCCGCGCTCAAATATATGATAAATAGGCTGGCCTCCCCGGATAGGACGAGCTTATCCTCCCCCACCCTCGTTTCCACTTCCAAAAGATCGACATCATCATACAGGATCCGCCCGATCGTGTCTTTCGTTCCCGGAATCTTGCACTCATCGCGCACCCGGAGCGTGTCTTTTTTGGACAGGATCAGTCTGGTAATATCCAAGTTCTTTATGCGCTTCAGTATATTTTCATCGCCCTCGATGTCCACCGCACCCTCGCCATCGTAAATTGTTTCCGCCAGCACTTCCATATTAATGATCGCTTTGATGCCAAACTTTCTCGAGTTGATGAGTTCTCCCCTCAGATCTTCGATCGTTGCGTGCACTGTGATTTCATCCTCCCTCGTAGACTCACATCCGAGCGGCACCGTCTCGTTGATCGGGATATTTCCCGCCAGGTCGCATACCGGGATCTCATCCTCCCCCGCGTACAACAGCGTAAAGTATAATGCCCCTTTTATATGTACCTTCCCGTCCAATATGCGGATCTCCTCGATCACGACCTCGCCCTTCTCCTGCATAACGGCCCTGGCATCCGGCTTGATATCCGGAACATTAAAATCCGTATCCAACGTAACCCTGACATTTTCCCGGCTATTGCACCGATTCATGTGAACTCTTTGTTTGATTAGTTCCATACGCCCTCCTCGTCATAGCCCGGCTGACAGCCAGGTCTACAGATTGATCACTAGTACACTATATTCCCGTCAAATCGCGGTTATTCCTGAAAAATCAAAAAAAAGATGGAATATTTTTCGCCGTTACGCATATAATAATGGTATCACCTTACAGAATTTCTAACAGATGGAAACCTGCGGGCACAAATTTGACAAACACAAGATTATGTGGTATGATATGGTTGTATTTCAATATATAGTTTAATCGTGGAGGGATTTGGGAAATTCAAAATCTGCATTCCTTGCAGAGGAAAGGCTGGTAAAATTTATGTTGAAAACAAATGTCGGGTCTGTACGACAGGCAGTAAGCAGACACATCGGAAGTAAAGTAGTAGTAAGATGCAATCTAGGGAGGCATAAAGTAGATGTTACAGAAGGTGTTATAACGGAAACATTCCCAAGTATATTCCTTATCACCGTTAAAAACGAGATCGAGAACACGAGTCAGACAATTTCGTACAGTTATACAGACGTTTTAACAAAGGATGTGCAAATTACCCTTTGTAAAGCATAACGATTTCTTTTTCCCAAAAAGACTGCCGCACTTACTTATATAGGTATGTGCGGCAGTTTATTTTATTCTAGTTTCTGTATGCGTTTTTCTGCATAAATAAGGGCGCCAGCACTTATTTATTTACGATGACGTCTACGATAGCCTCCGCGACCTCTTCTTTCGACATACAGGGAAGTTCTACGACCCCTTCCTCCATGATCAGCGTGACGATATTCGTGTCGGAACCAAAACCGGCTCCCTCCGTATAGAGATTGTTCGCCACGATCAGATCCACATTTTTGCTTTCCAGCTTTTTTCTTGAATTTTCAATCAGATTTTCCGTTTCCATCGAAAATCCACAGATGAACTGTCCTTCTTTCCGGTGTTTGCCTAAATAGGACAATATGTCTTTCGTGCGAGCCAGTTCAAACGACCGGTCTCCCTCCTTCTTTTTGATCTTCTTCTCGCTGTAAGCAGCCGGTGTATAATCGGCAACCGCCGCCGCTTTTATGATAATGTCCATATCAGGAGCTATTTTTTTTACTGCCTTATACATCTGCGCCGCGCTCTCCACATTGACAACCTCGACACAGATCGGCGGCGTCAGATTGGTCGGACAGCTCACGAGCGTCACTTCCGCCCCCCGGTGCATAGCGATGCGGGCAATGGCATATCCCATTTTCCCAGTCGAATGATTCGTGATATAGCGGACGGGATCGATCGCTTCTCTTGTCGCCCCTGCTGTGACAAGTACCTTTTTACCGACCAAATCCTTTTCCAAATGAATTCCTTTTAAAATATATGCTAGCAGGATCTCCTCCGATGGAAGCCTTCCTTTTCCTTCTGCCTTACATGCCAGAACACCGGAATCCGGCTCGACGACTTCTACTTCATAGCGGCCCAGCTTTTTTATGTTGTGCTGTACGATCGGATTTTCATACATATTCGTATTCATGGCTGGAACCACGATCTTTTTGCATTTGCAGGCAAGAAATGTCGTCGTCAGCATGTCATCCGCAATCCCGTTCGCCAGTTTTCCAATGATGTCTGCCGAAGCAGGCGCCACTAAAAACGCGTCTGCTTTATCCCCTAGAGCTACATGTTCAATGTTATAATTAAAATTCCGGTCAAATGTATCCACCAGACATTTATGTCCGGTCAGCGTTTCAAAGGTAACCGGATTAATAAAATTAGTCGCGTTTTTTGTCATCAGAACATGTACGTCACAACGCAGTTTCGTAAGCATACTGGTCAGATTCGCCATCTTATACGCGGCTATGCTCCCAGTCACCCCCAAAACAACTGTCTTTCCCTTTAACATTTGTTTTCTCCTTCCACTTTACTTATTCCAGCTGTCCGTGCTTCTCATAGGAAGAAACTCGCTTGATCCGGTTCTCTTCATCCACAAACACGACCTTCGGTTTGTGTTCCAGCGCTTCCTCCGGCGTCATCTCACAGTAGGCCATGAGGATGATATGGTCGCCCACCTGAACTTGTCTGGCCGCAGCCCCATTCAGGCAAACCATTCCCGAGTTTTCTTCTCCCGCTATCGTATACGTTTCAAAACGGCTTCCATTTTCCACATCCACGATCTGCACTTTTTCATATTCCAAAATGCCGGCAGCCTCCATCAGCACCGGATCCACGGTTATGCTTCCCACATAATTCAATTCTGCCTGAATGACGCGGGCGCGGTGAATCTTCCCTTTTAACATTGTTATATTCATATCTGGCATCATTCCTTTCTTCCAACCATCCATAGTATAGCACTTTTTTTTCGCTTCGTCCATCTTTTTATCACGAAAACCGCGCTGAAATCCGATTCCAAAGGCAATAAGGATTTGACATGATTACCAATTTGTAGTACGATTAAAAACAACCGAAACATGATTTAGTCTTATGTTTTTTAGCTTTATGAGAGGGGAAATCGCATGAATGAAACTCCACCAGAGTGGGATGCTGATAAAGAACATGATTTTGGAACAAATGCCGAAGGAGCGTCCTCGCAGGAACCTATCATTGAAACCGCATATGCTTCGCCCGAACAGTTCAATGATCGTATACAGAAATATGTCCGGTTCTTGAATAACGGTTCTATTGATGAGTGAAACCAGTTCCGATATTTGTGCCGCAACCACTTGAACTATGAATGAAAGGTTCAACTGTATATGAAAAAAGACAGGCCGTTTTCTGGCCCAAAACGAAGCCGTTTTTTTGCTTGTTTCTTTTTAAAATTTTTTTGGAGATCTTTTTTGACTGAGGAAACTGAGGAAACGCGGCAGAAAAGGGCAGCTGCCGCGAGGTCTTCCCGCGGCAGCTGCCCTTCCTTTTCTTTTACCAGTATCCATATCATACCGGCCCTCTCTTTTGTTCCACTTATTATTTCTTGAAGTTCAGGGCCGCGTTCACGAAGGCGTCAAACGACGGCTTCTTATCCGCCACCGTCGCACCGAACAGCAGCGGCGCCACATCCGGCATCCACGAGGACGCGTCCGTGATACCCCATACCGTTACCTGCGTGATGTTCGCACCCTTCGCCTTCTGGCGCAGGATCACATCCATGATCTCACCGTACTTCTTCGCGTTTGCCTCCCATACCTTCGCTTTCTCTTCTTCCGTCGTCTCCCCGTCCACTGTACCGCTGTTCACGTCTAGCTCCGTGATCTGGATCTCAAATCCGGCCGCGTGGAACGCCTCGATCGCGTTCTCGTACTTCGCCGCCCCCGTATCCAGGCCGACGTGGGACTGCAT
>CAJTTQ010000045.1:21386-22008 GCA_910579145.1 uncultured Eubacterium sp. | reverse complement strand
GGGAAATTCCTTTATTATAATAAAAAAACGGCTTACCTTGCCGTTTTTTTCGTCTGCCAGACATTGTCCGCGGGACATTTGCCCTGAAAATTTGTTAGCGGTTGTCATCCACGACCTTTTGTAACTCTAAAATTTCATCCGATGACAATTTCCGCCCATCAAAGTACTCATGTATAAAACTAGTCAAAGAACTGTTATACAAATTTTTGATCAGGACGGTTGTCTCAATTTCCTGAACCCGTTTTTTTGAAATTGCCGCCCGGCACAAAAATCCTGGATCTTCCCGTGTGATCGCGCCTTTATCGATCAGTCGTTTGATGTAGGTATATGTAGTGTTTTTTTCCCATCCGATGTATTCCTTTATGATTTTGGCAATATCTTTTGCGGCAAGAACTTTATTACTCCATAGGAGTTCCATGACATTTAGTTCCCCTTCGTGCAGACGGATTTCCTTTCCTTTCAGCTGACCCATTTCTTTCTAAAACCTCCTCGCATACATAGTGTTCTTCTTTGGTAGAATTCGACAAAAACCCCGTTCTTCCTCTGTAGTAAACAGCCCCCCGACAATATCCCTCACCACAAAGCGGAATGTATCATTGTTCTACTATCGTATCCCTTCCGT
>CAJTTQ010000045.1:6217-21376 GCA_910579145.1 uncultured Eubacterium sp. | reverse complement strand
CTGGCTGATGAGGGGAAATTACCTATATTCTACTACAGAAGAAACGGGAAGTCAATGATAAATTGAAATAAATTTTAAAATATTTTTAATAAAATTATCACAAAAATCAGCCCAGCGTTTTTAGCAGTTTTTCAAAGTATTCAGGCAGCGGCGCGTTAAATGACATGTATTCGTCACTTGTAGGATGTACAAAACCAAGAGTCTTCGCATGTAGTGTTTGTCCCTGTAAGTCTTTGAATTTGACGTTGTCGGGGCCGTAAACAGCATCCCCGAGAAGCGGATGACCAATATGGGCCATGTGTACCCGGATCTGGTGCGTGCGCCCTGTCTCCAGCCGGCATTCGATATAATTGAATTTGTGGTTCAGGTGGTCGAGGACGCGGTAATGGGTCACTGCTCTTTTTCCGGTCTCCGGCATGACTTTTCGCTTTTTCCGGTCTACCGGATGTCTGCCAATCGGTTTGTCGATCGTTCCCTCCTCTTCGGAAAAATTGTTGTAAACAATGGCGCGGTACGTTCTGTTTATCGTGTGCGCCCGAAATTGTTTGGACAGACAGAGGTGAGCGTTATCATTTTTGCATACGACGAGAGAACCGGTCGTATCTTTGTCGATCCGGTGGACGATGCCGGGACGCAGGACGCCGTTGATACCGGATAGATGGGTTCCACAGTGGTACATGACGGCATTGACAAGCGTGTCGCAGTAGTGGCCATTTGCGGGATGTACGACAAGGCCTTTTGGCTTGTTTACAACTAATAGATCGGCATCTTCGTATAAAATGTCCAGCGGGATATTTTGAGGCTCGATTTCGAGCGATTTGGGGGCTGGCAGGCGAATACAGATTTCGTCACCAAAAGAAACGGGATACTTCGTTTTTTTTCCAAAGTTCCCGTTTACACTTACGCAGTTTTCTTCTTTTATTAACTTTTGGATATAGGAGCGGGACAAATTCATACATTTCGCAGCGATCACCTGATCCAGCCGCTTTCCCGCGTCACACTCTTCTATCTTTAAATTGATGGTTCGTTTCATGTTTTCCTCCACTACTTATGCCGCGCAGTTACTCCTTTTCCTGCATCTGTACCGCAACGTCCAAATCTTTGTATCGGAACAGGATACAGTATAAGATCAGCACGGCGGATATACATACAAAGCAATCCGCAAAATTAAATACCGGAAAATCGATCAGTGAGACATATATGAAGTCAATGACATAATGATTCATGATACGATCGATCAGATTTCCACATGCCCCGGCCGCTAACAGAACAAGACAAAACCGCAGGAAGCGAAACTGGTTTCCTTTGGAGAGCCGGTAAAAGACACAGGCGATCACGATCAATACGATGGCAGTGACCGTTATGAGGATCCATGTGCGGTTCTGCATCATTCCCCAGGCAGCGCCTTTATTTTCTAAATAGTGAAGTTCCAAAACGCCCGGAATGAGCTGCACATCGGAATCACGTAGAAAATGAAGAGCTGCTCTCTTGCCGGCCTGGTCGATGAAAACAAGTAAAACAAACATTATACTAAATATAATGTTTGTTTTACGGTTGCTATGATGTTCCTGTGTATTGGCAGATCTGTTACGTTTCATGTATTACCTCTAAAATATTACCTCTAAAAGTCATCATCAATGGATCCTAAAAATTCAAAAGGATCATCGGATTTTTGATTACCCCTGTTATTGATGTTCAGATCCTGAAGCAGTGCGTCCAAAGTCGGCACTGTTTCCGGTTCTTTCGCCGTCGGATTTAATTTGATCGGTTCTTTTGCCCTCTCTTCGTTCGCCGCGATCTCATCTTCAAATATAGCATCGAGCGGTTCAACTGTTTTTGCCTGAACCGGTTCGATAAATGTCGCGTCGATCGGCTGCGCGTGTTTGACGTTCACGGCATCGATCCGGTCAGCAGGTTCCGACAGTCTCTGCTCGACCGGTTCAAAGACGGCCTCCTGTACCGGTGTCTCCTCAAATGTCCGCACCGGGATATGCGTAATGCCCTCTTCCTTTGCCACTCTGTCATTGGAAATCAACTCCTCTGACATCGGGTCATTTACGATCGTTTCGATCGGCTGCTCTTGTTCCGGGAATGAAGCTTCCGTGACAGCCGCCTGTTCAAATGACTGGATCGTATCAAGTGTCGTTCTCAGATCGATCGTATCAGCCCGCAGGATTTCTTCAGTCGTACGTTTCTTTGAATCAGCTGGTTCCTGTGAAACGGCCTGTGGTTCTGGTTCAAATTCCGGTACGGGTACGGGGGCTGGTTTTGGCACGGATTCCATATTTTTTTGCTTCACAGGTGCGTTCGGCGCCTGACCGTATTCATCCGGAGCTTCAATATCAAATTCGTCTCCCTCCACCAATTCGAGCTGGGCACTCGCCGCCTCGATCAAACGGGTCTTATACTGATTAAACTGCTGTACCAAATGAACGCATTTTCCTTTGATCTTGTTATACTCACCTTCCGCGTTCCGAAGGATCTCGTCTGCCCGCTTGTTAGCGTCTTTCTCAATGGACTCCGCTTTCAACAGAGCGGCGTCCTTCGTCTCTTTCGATGTCTTCTCGGCCAGGATCAGCGCCTTTTGAAGTGTAGTCTCAATGGAGCGGTAATATTGTACGCCATCGCTCAGCTTTTTTATCTTTTGGTTCAATTCCCCTTTTTCAGCTTCCAGTTTTTTGACCTGATCCAAAAGTTCCCTGTAATTTTCATAAACCAGCTCTAAATAGCTGTCCATCTCATCTTTATCGTATTTCTTTCTTTTTGCCTCTACCTTTTTTCGCTGCAATTCTATCAAAGATAACATTTACAGTTTCCTCCTTACTCGTCTTTTCTGTCAGGGACAGGGTTCCTAAAATTCCCTGCTGATCGTCGGCATCGTCGCCGTCCCATCACCAAGTGACAGAGAATCCCCACTAATATCAACATTTTCAGGTGTAAAGATAAAAATGTATTTGGAAATCTGATGATATTTTCCGTTTATAGCATAGATACATCCAGAAATAAAATCCATGATGCGCTGGGCGTCATCCGGGTCAAATCCCTCTAAATTCACAACGACCGGTTTCGATTCCAAAAGTGTGTTGCAGATTTCCTGTGAATCCTCAAACGAAGTCGGCTGTACGATCTTTACTTCCATCATCGAACGGTTTAACGAGACGACTTTCGGCTTGGAGTTGTTTAAAAAGCCGTTTTTCGACTTTACAGAGTCTTCTGGTATCTCCCTTGTGGCAGCTGTTTTTCGCGGAGCAGAAGCCTTTTTGACAGAAGGCACTTCTTCTTCGTACTCGTCATATTCATAATCCTCATATTCATCGTCGATTCCATCTAATTTAAAAAAGTTCAAAAGTGAATTTAATCCCATGATCTTAACCCTTTCCTAACTGTATTAACGAAAGCTTAACCCTTTGTTTTATTTGGCATACTGCCTGCTTCCGAATATGCCGGTACCTACCCTTACAAACGTAGCCCCCTCTTCAATTGCAATCTCATAATCACCTGTCATTCCCATGGAAAGTTCCGTCATACTAATATTATCAATGTTTTTTCCGTTTATGTCAACTAGTAATTTTCGTAAATTACGAAAATGTATGCGGTTTTCCTCTGGATCGTCCACATAAGGGGCGATCGTCATGAGCCCGCGCACGTTTAAATGACTCATTTTGGCTGTTTCGCGGATGACAGTCTCGGTCTCTTCCGGCATCAGCCCGAATTTTGTCTCCTCCCTGGCAATATTTACCTCGATCAACACATCTGCCATCTTGCCGATCGCTTCATACTCTTTCTGGATCTGCTCAGCCAGACGGAGAGAATCAACCGAGTGGATCATCGAGACGTTGCCGGCGATCTGTCTCACTTTATTCCGCTGCAAATGACCGATCATATGCCAGTTGATATCATCCGGCAGTAATGGCTTCTTTTTTAGGATCTCCTGCACTTTATTTTCGCCAAATGTGCGTATTCCGGCGGCCATCGCTTCTTCCATCATTTCGACCGGTTTTGTTTTACTCACGGCGATGAGCGTCACCTCTTTGCGGTTCCTGCCGCTTTGCTCACAGGCGCGCGCGATGTTTTGTTCTACTATTTTTAAATGTTCTGTCACCATGTTTGTTTTCCCTCCATTTATTCATCCACAAAGTCATCTTCATTTATCTTGTCTGGATTGACTATGATATGATCGAAATTCGAGATCCCCCCCCTCGTATCCGGGGAGATGATCGTATATTCGTTATTCTCATAAATTTTTTCGATTTTTTTAAACTGGCAGTAGCCGGTATTCGCGCAATAGACGCCATCGACGGCGAGTACATCCCGGAGTGTATGGGGGCTGTCGTCTGCCGGGTCCTTGATCACATCCCCGGGTTTTAGCACGGACGGATCCACGCAGTATTTACCATCGGAGACAGAACTGTTTTTTAAGGAAGTGAATATTTCCTTACTGCCGCCCTTTTCGTCGTATACGACTTTGATCACGCCCTTTTCCTCTCTGTTTCCGCCGACTTCTGTTAAGTTTTCCGGAACAAGTGTCAATTCCTTTGTCAGGATGGAGGAATTTGGGATCTTAAAACCGCTCGCCGCGTTCAGGTTTAATTCAATGTCAAGAAACCGGTCACTCAAATACCGTTCCATAAAACGCGAGGATGAAAGGACGGCAAATGAATACCCGCCATGCTCTTCCAACGACAAATCAACCGAAAATGACACATTGTCTTTTTTTACCGTGATCTTCAATGTCGAAGATTCCTTTATTTTTTCGTACAAACTGTCCGAGACCGGAATGACAATGTTCCATTCCTCATTCGTAACCAGTTTGTAAACCGGCGTCCCCGCCTCGATTTTTTCAGAAGAACGGACCAGTGTCCGGCCGACCTCCGAGCCCTTTTCAAAAAAATCAGCAGTGACATCGTCTGCCTTTGTCCCCTCATAACCATCGATGCAGTACGAAATGATGCCCGATGTCTTCGCGCGCGCCCGGACAAAGTCACCTTTTATGTCCTTTTCGGACATCCTTTTTTTCAGATCGCTGTACAGATTATTGCGGCTTTGTTCAAAAATAGAATTTTCGATACTATAATGAAAATCCCTGACTTTATAAAAAGCGGCGGGATTGTAATTGACATAATAATCCTGAATGACCTCACGCAGTTTTGTGATATCACCCGCGGTCGTGGCAGAACCGGTTTCCACCTCGCTTAGCAGTTCATTGACAGCGCCCGTACTGTCGATCGTATAAATAACCTCATTTTTTCCAACTTTACTCTGGTCGGCATGATAGAAATTTACATATCCGCTCTTATCCGCGGCCACTACGGTTTCCTCCCTGGTGATGAAACCCGTAATCGTGCTGTCGTCGGCAATACTCGTCTCATTTACTTCATAAATACTGATGTGTTCCTTGCTGAAATAATTCCACGCAACGACTGCGACATAGACAATGATAATACATAAGATCAACGTGGCAACCCTGGGCCGAAATGGTTTTTTATATTGGATAATCTTTTTGTTTTCCAAAAACTATCATTCCTTTCCTTCGGAGAGTACACGGGAACGCGTACTCTCTTGAGCGCTTTAGGAGCGGACGAGTTCACGCCAGTCCAGATCGCCCCGCTCAAGCGCTTTAATCAGCAGTTCCGCAGATGCCACGTTCGTCGCTAACGGAATGTTGTGGACGTCACACAGCTGAAACACCGTTGTAACTTCCGGTTCATGTGATTTTTTTGTCAGAGGATCTCGCAGAAAGATCACGAGGTCTATTTCATTACTCTCGATCTGAGCACCCAACTGTTTTTCGCCCCCCAAATGGCCAGCCAGGTACTTGTGGATGTTTAAATTCGTCACCTCTTCTACGAGCCGTCCCGTCGTCTCCGTTGCGTAAATCTCATGTTTGCTCAGGATGCCCCGGTACGCGATACAAAAATTCTGCATCAGTATTTTTTTGGAATCATGAGCAATTAACCCTATATTCATACTCTTCTCCATTCTATTTCATAGTTAAGCTGTCTACATAACTGCTGTTGCTCCCGCGGTTCGGCTGCAATCCAATGTTGATGAGGATCCCGATCGCCATCGAACTGCTCATCATCGAAGACAATCCATTGCTCAAAAATGGAAGCGGAAGCCCTGTATTTGGCAGGATCGATGTCGCAACCCCGATGTTAAAAAAGATCTGGAAACAGAACATGGAACCGATTCCGATCGCGATCATCATTCCCATATAATCTTTGGCTCGTTTTGCTGCAAGAAAACATTTTATGATAATGACAGACAGCAGTGCCAAAATGACCATACAGCCGATAAATCCAAATTCCTCACTGATCGGTGTCCAGATGAAATCACTCTCGATGACGCCGACCGAGTTGTAATTCCTGCTCTCCGCCGCCTCTTCCAACAGTCTTTTTCCATATAATTTGCCTGAGGCGATGGACAAAACCGAGTTATTCTGCTGGTACATCGTGCCGAGCGCCTGAGTCTCCGGATTCAGCCAGCCAGTGATCCGCCGGAGCTGGTATTTATCCAAAAGAAGCTGGTTTGGCTGGAAGATATACCAGACCAAAAAGCCGCTGACCGGCACGAGAACCGCGATCACCGGTCCTAAAATCTTTCTGCCGATACCGGAAGAAATGAGCATCATCGCAAGCACTACGATGATGACCACGCTAGAGGATAAGTCTGACTGCACGAGGATGAAACCGGTAGGTAAAAACGCGATCAGACACGCGAGAAAAAATGTCTGGAATGTCTGGAGCTTTTCCCTGCGGTAGACAAAAAAAGCGGCCAGTGACAGGATCACAACGATCTTACAAATTTCAGACGGTTGTAAATTGAATACTTTAAAGTCCAGCCAACGGTACGAATCGGTATTCAGCGTCGTGCCAAGCGGTGAAAACCGCGTGCAGGCAACTAAAATGGTGGTAACGATATAAAGCAGCGGGACGTACGTACAAATGGTGTGATAATCAATGAGCGAAAACAGGACAATGATAAACAGACCCGCTGCAACAGTGAAGATCTGACGTTTCAACGAGCCGATATGATGATTCTGTACATTCAATATGGATAAAATATAGGAACTGATCAGAGATAACGCCAGCACGACGATCACGAGCGCGATGTCGTAATTCCGCCAGTTGTATCTCTTTGATGTTAACCAAATACGTGCTTTTTCTTTTATTTTATTTCCCATAATATTTTCACTTACCAATCACTTATTTTGACTGTTTCATGCTGACGATCGGGATATTCGCGTAAAGGGCGGGTACCGAACCGTTATTTCCTTCTGATTCTGTCTGCTCTATTTTGATATCCAGACCGTCCTGATCGATCTCCACGTACTTTGAAAGTACGCGGATAATGTCGTTTTTAATTTGCTCCATCAGCTCGGGCGAACAGTTCGCGCGGTCTGAAACAAGTACGAGTTTCAAGCGGTCTTTGGCGACATTTCCCGACGATTTTCTTCGAAAAAAATCTGAAATTCCCATAGTGGTTATATCCCCTTTTCTAATTGTTTTTAAGTCTGTTCTTAATCTTAGAGAAAAATCCGCTGTTTTTTGTCAGATCCAAAAAAGGAACCTCTTCTCCCATAATTCGTTTACAAATATTTTCAAATGCCTGTCCAGCCATTGTCTTCGTACCAACGAGCGGTTCCCCCTGGTTGGTCGAAACGACGATGCTCTCGTCGTCCGGCACGATACCGAGCAGATCAATGGCGAGGATTTCCACAACATCATCACTGGACATCATATCGCCCCGTTTCACCATATCGGCGCGCAGGCGGTTTACGACAAGCTCCACCTTTTTCACGTCATTTGCGTTCAAAAGGCCGATGATCCGATCCGCATCCCGGACAGCGGAAACTTCCGGCGTCGTCACGACAAGCGCGCGGTTTGCCCCGGCGATCGCGTTTTGGAATCCCTGTTCGATCCCGGCCGGACAATCCAGCAATATGTAATCAAACTCTTCTTTTAATTCTTCGGTCAGCTTCGCCATCTGCTCCGGTGAAACGGCCGTCTTATCCCTTGTCTGGGCCGAGGGGAGCAGATAGAGATTGGGATACCGCTTGTCCTTGATGAGTGCCTGTTTGATCCTGCAGTTTCCTTCTATTACATCGACAAGATTGTATACGATACGGTTTTCGAGTCCCATTACCACGTCGAGGTTGCGCAGTCCGATGTCCGTATCGATCAGCACGACTTTTTTACCTTCCTTTGCTAATCCGGTGCCTACGTTTGCCGTAGTAGTTGTTTTTCCTACACCACCTTTTCCGGAGGTGATAACAATTACTTCACTCATGTTGTTTTACCTATCCTTTCCTTCTTGCAAATCTTATTCATTGTACCATACAATACAATATTTTTAAAGAGAAATATCTTTCAGGACATTGCGGTCCAAAGGTTCAATATAGATATTTCCATCTTGTGAAAACGCTATTTTTGTCTCTGCTTCCACTTTCTTTTTTTCATCCGGGCTCCTGGCGATCACGTCGCCGATGCGGATCTGGTTCGGACTCATGTGGAGAGCCACAACAAAGGAATTACTCCTTCCGGAGGCGCCGGCATACACATTGCCGAGCAGTTTTCCCAAAATGACGACATTTCCCGCCGACACGACCTGCGCGCCGGCATTGACGTCTCCTAAAATGACGATGCTCGTATCAAATTCGAGTACCTGGCCGGAACGCAGCGTCCCCTTGTAAAACTGTCCCGTGTTCGTATTCATGGCCATCAGCTTCTCCTCGAGCGTCTTACTGAAATAAGCTTCCCGCTCCGCGTTGTCATCAATGATGCAGACGACATCGAGATCGGAATTTTCAGTGATACAATCCACCAGTTTGAGCTGGTCGTCATCGCTTAATTTTCTGCCTTCAAAAGAAAGGGCGATCTGGGCATTTCCCAAAAATCCGGCGGACGCCCGGAACTTCTCACTCACTTTTTCCATCAGTTCCGGAAATGGGAGTTCATCGCTTACATGCACGATGATACCGGATTTTGTTCCCTTTATGACTACAGGGTTTTTCATACTTCTCCTCATTTCTGCCAAGTGTCATTCACTTTGTGCTTCTATATTGCGCCTGCGGTCAGTCAGCAAAGCCGCCTGATGTTCCGGCTGTACTCGTCGCCGTATTTTTCAAAAGTTTCTTTCTCGACGACTCGTCAAAATAGTATTTGTATATATTGCTGGCTAACAGCGCCGCGTTGCTCGAAGTAAACGCGTTTGGTATGACAACGGTTACCGCGATCTCCGGTGACTCATACGGCGCGTAGGATACAAACAGGGCATGGTTTGGCTCATTTTTACTGATCTGTGCCGTACCGGTTTTTCCAGCCACTTTTACGGGAACGTCCTGGAAGATCGATTTGAGGCTGCTGCTTTCATTGACCACCATATACATTCCTTTTTGAATGGCATCTAATGTACTGCTCTGGATGTCCAGTTTGTTTCTTATTTTTGCTTTATTCGTTTTTTGTTTGTCTTTTACCACATCTTTGATACTGTCTATGAGAGTCAGGTCATAGCACGTTCCGCCATTCGCGATCGTAGATACATATCTGGCGATCTGTACCGGCGTATAACTGTTCGTGCCCTGGCCGATCGAAGATCTCACGGCATCTCCGTCGGAAACAGTCGGTTCCGCTTCTGACAGTTCTATACCGGAAGTATTCGTAAATCCGTAGATGTCGGCGTACTTTTTCAGCTTCTTTAATCCCCGCTCATGGTTGATCACGCCGCCGGCCTGCCCGCTCAGAAGATACCCCATCTCATAAAAGAAGTAGTTGCAGGAGTGCTGGATCGCCTGTGACACATTGATCGTTCCGTGGCCCGACTTGCTCCAGCATTTTGGCGGATTCGGCGGATCCTTATCAAATACGATACGGTCGGTCACCGTGGAGTACGGATCGATCACACCCTCTTCGAGCGCCGCGGTCGCTACTACCATCTTATAAGTAGAACCGGGGGCAGTTTTCTGCTGTGTCGCGCGGTTTAACAGCGGCGAAGCAGAATTGACGTTGATCTTGGAAAAATATTCGTTATCGACCGAATTCGCAAACTTATTGTTATCATAGCTCGGATAGGATACGAGCGCTTTCACTTTTCCGGTTTTCGGGTCGGTTATGACAACAGACGCCGCGCACGGCGTCAGTCCCAGTTCCCCGGGAGCGATTTCCAATGACTTGATCATAGATTTCAGGAAACTGAACGGAGATATGCTCCCTGAACGAAGTTTTGAAATCTGTGTTTTGTTCTTTTTTAAATACCCCTGCTCATACAATAACAGGCAGACTTCCCTGCCGCTGATCGTGTCATTATAGATCAGCGTATGATAGACCTTTTTATCGAACGAAAGATCGTCTGACAGCGATTCGAAAATATAGTCATACATTTTTTTATATATCTCTTCCGTGCTGTAATAATCTTCTCCGACATCGAGCGCGCTCAGGTCGATCCAGTTGTTTGAGATCGCGTGGATGAGAAATTTGCTCAGGCTCATCTTCCCGTCCGCGTAATCGTTATAAACGCGGTCAGACTTGTCCATCTTATCGGAAGAGATGATCTCCTCTTTGCGGAGCATCGTATAAATGTGATCCATATATTCATTCATCGTATCCGAGAGATCTTTTCCCGGCGTGCTGTAATTATATTTCAAATATTGTTTCAGCCTCCGGAGCGTGGAATTCTTTGCGGAAGTAAATTTCCCATATACACTCTTCTCCAGGGAAGAGGCTTCCGGCGCGGAAAATTTAGAGATGTCTACGAGTCCGTTTTCAATGATCGCACAGTATACGTCGTAAATAGGAATCCGGATATCATCCGCCTTTTTCCCTTTCGAACCCGCGCTTTTACTGTTATTTAGTTTGGAGATCAGTACGCCGGCGATCGCTTTTTCTGTCAGTTTATACGCGGCTTTCTGCAGATCAGAATCAATCGTCAGATAGATGTCGTTGCCGGCTACGGCGTCTACATGGTCTTTGGTCTCCACGATGCGGGAACTATTGTCAATGACAAGTGTATCGCTGCCTTTCGTTCCGCGCAGCTGCTCCTCGTACGTATTTTCAATTCCCGTCTTACCGATCTGGTCCGCGGCCGTATATGTCTTGTCATCCTTTTCTTTTCTGGCTGCCAGCGATTCGGAAGAGATCAACCCGGTGTAGCCGATGATGTGTGAGAAGAACTCACTGTCGTTGTAAACCCGTTTGGCATCTTCACTCACTTCCACCCCGGTCAGATCCGCTGAGTTTTCTTTAATGGCGGCAACCGTCTCCGCCGACACGTCGGAACTGATCGTGACCGGCTCATATTTCTGATACGTTTTCATCATGAGCGCGTACCGGATCGCCATGATCTTGATCGCAGTCGCGTCATCGTAATCCGGCTCTTTTTTTGCCCTCTCCTCGTCGGTTGTTTCCTCCCCGGTCAGCGGGTCAAAAAAATGGATATCATTTGTCTTTGTCGAAGTCCTGATATAGCGGAAACATTCCTCGGCGGTCATATTCTTCTGCTCTTCCGTCAATAAATCTACGGACTTTAAATAATAAATTTCCCGTTTAAAACGCAGCTGGGCATTTTTGTCTACATTGAATTTGAACTTGCCTTTTTTTGTGATCTCGATGGGAAATTCCACCGAAACTTTATCGCCGTGTTTTTCAATGAGGGTGATGGCTTTTAAGATCACCTCGTTGAGCGCTTTATTTGTATCCAGTTCCCCGGTATCCTCAATGGTGATTGCGTAACTTTGCTCGTTAGTCGCAAGAAGGATTCCTTTACAGTCATAAATCTTTCCGCGGGAACTTTTTTGTGTTTTTACTTTTTCGTTTTTGATGGTCGCTTTTTCATCGTACGTCTCTCCCTGTACGATCTGCAGATAAAACAGACGTCCGACCAGTATGCTGAACAAAATGACATACACGACAAGAAGTGAGAAAATACGCGATCTCACAAGCGTTTTCAGATAGTCCCAAATAGCAGAAATCAATGTTACGCCTCCTCTCTTTTTTTCGTCAGGTAATTTTCAAGCATATTAAGAAGCCGGAATACAACAACTGCCAGAAGCATCGTATAAATCATCTCGGGGAGGATCACGGTGAGGAAATAGAACTTAAAATCAAGCCGCCCCCGGATGAGAAACTCCGTCACATAATAGTAGACATTATAGGCAAAGTCACTGATGCCGACGAGAACACAGGGAAGTATGTAATTATCCGTAAAATATATCTTCTGGCTGTGTCCACAGAGGAATCCGATCGTCATTAAACCAAATGCGTAAAGACCGATCACCGTTCCGTACATCATATCTGAAAGGATGCCGCAAAAGAACCCGATCAACAGACCGGAAGTCCTTCCCCTCATATAGGCATAGCACACGACTAAGATCAGCATGATGTTCGGCGCCACATCAGCCAGCTTCAGAGACTGAAAAGTCGTTGTCCATATTATAAAAGCAAGCACGATAATGATAATCGTTGATAGTTTTCGTTTAATCATACTTCTTGATATCCTCATTTTCCGATGAATCTTTTAACGTCGTAATGACAAGAACAGATTCCAGTTTATCAAAGGATACGACAGGTGTCAGCTGTGCCGACTTCGACAATCCATCGGATTCGTCCTTGATATTCGAAACGTATCCGACGAGCAGGCCGGGAAGGAATTTGTCACTGATCCGCGATGTGACGACCGAATCCCCGTCTTTTGCCTCCGTCGAATTACTGATCATCGTAATGTCGATGTATCCTTTATAGATGCTCTGCATGTTCCCCTTCACCATACAGGTCTCCCCGGTGCTGTCAAACATAGCGCTGACATTACTTTTGTCATCAATGATCCCCCGCACTTTTGCGTAGTGTCTCCCCGCCTCCGAAACGATCCCTACCAGACCGTCACCGGCAATGACATTCATATCCACATCTACGCCGTCGTCTTTTCCTTTGTCGATCGTAAACAGCCGGAACCAGTTATTCCCATCCCGCCCGATGACCGTGGCGGCCACTTTTGGATAATCCGGGTACTGTTTATCCAGTTCATACAGCTCCCGGAAATTATCGAGATTGCTGTTTTCATTGGCAAGGATCTTATTGTCATAATTCAGGGCATCGATCTTTTCTTTCAGGCTTTTATTTTCCTCCAGCAGTTTTTCTTTTGAATCCAGCAGATCCATCTTATCCGAAAGATATTTTCCGACCCGGTTGATCCCGCCCTGCATCGGTGAGACGAGATCTCCCACAGTTGACTTAAAACCGGCAAACTGTTTCGAAAATTTAAAACTCAGCACGACGAGCAGCGCACAGATGATACTCAGGAAAATATACATGTATTTCGGATGAAACGACGGCCCTCTTTTCCGTTTATTTTTCATATCAAACAGGCTCCAATCCAATCACTATTCATTTTATAACGCCAGTTTCGCCAGTTCCGGATCCTCGATCACGGCGCCTAGTCCCATGACGACCGTGCTCTCCGGCTCTTCACATAAATTTACTTTTAATCCGAGTTCCTCGTAGATGAATTTGCCGAGATCCTTGATCCGGCTGGAGCCGCCTGTGAGATAAAGGCCGGATTTATAAATATCGGATGAGATTTCCGGCGGCGTGCGCTCCAGGATGATCTTTATGGAATCAACAATGTTTTGGAACAGCTCTGCCAGCGCATCGTGTATGATCGAACCGGTCACGGTGATCTCACTCGGAAGCCCGGTCACAAGATTCCGTCCGCATATGTCGAGAGAATCTTCTGTCACATACGCGGAGGCGATATTTTTCTTGATCAGTTCGGCGCTCTTCTCCCCGATCACAAAGTTCATATCTTTTTTGATCTTTTGGATGATCGCCTCATCAAAGCGGTTTCCGCCGACCGGGATCAGACGGCTCAATACGATGCCGCCCAAAGACAATACGGAGATTTCCGCTGTGTTTGCTCCGATATCGACAACGAGCGTTCCCGTCGATTTTGTAATATCGAGGTTCATGCCGAGCGCGTCCGCGATCGGTTTTTCCACGACGTGTATTTTCTTTGATTTGAGATTTGTATTGGCGATCAGATCAAAATAAGCCCTCTTTTCCACCTCTGTAATATCAGTCGGAACGGCGATGAAATACTCCGCCCCCTTAAACCGTTTCTTGCCATTTAATTCCGTAAAAAAGTAATCGATCATCGACTGCATATTGCCAATATCGGCAATGACTCCATTTTTGATGGGATACGACACGTCTAGATGTTCCGGCGCCTTCTCATACATTTCAAACGCCTCATCCCCCACGGCAAATACATGGCTTTTTTTATAGATTGCTATGACGCTCTTTTGATGTAAGATCACGCCTTCCCCGTTTTTATAAATTTTGATCGAGCTTGTACCAAAATCAATTCCTATTGCTTTTCCCGGCATTTTGTTCATCCTCTCTATCTTTTCTATTAAATGTGTCCTCGCTCTCGAAGGCTGACATACTGACAATCACCAAGTACAATATGATCCAGCAGCTGTATACCGATCAGCTCGCCGGCCTCCTTGACCCGTTCGGTCAGAGAAAGATCCGCCTGGCTTGGCGTACAGTCCCCGCTGGGGTGATTATGTATCAGTATGAAGCAGGAGGCATCGTATTGTAGTGCTTTTTTCAGAATTTCCCTCGGATTTGCGACACAGGAAGAGATCGAACCGACAAACAGTACCTCATACCGGATCAGCCGGCACCGGTTGTCCAAAAAAGCAGCAACTGTAGTTTCCGTCGCTTTCGTGCGCATTTCTTCCATAAAAAATCCTGCCACTGTCTCTGGTGAGTTAAATGGCTCACGCTCCGGTATGCGCTGTTTTGTCATGCGGTTTGATATTTCCGCCGCGCATAAAAGCTGTGCGGCTTTTACCCTTCCGATCCCATCAATATGCTTTAGTTCCTGATCAGAAAGATAGTGCAGACCGATCAGTCCTTTGTGTACCGGATGAAGATTTAAAATTTCCCTGGCAAGTTCGACGCTGTTTTTATTCCTTGTGCCGTTTTTGATAAGAACGGCTACCAGTTCTGCGTCGGACAAACACGAAACCCCATATTTTTCGATTTTTTCATAAGGTCGTTCCGATGTAGGAAGATCCTTCATCGTATTATAATTCTGTCTCATACGTTTCCCTAACCCTGCCAACGCCAATCATACATGACTATTCTACCATAATTTTTCATA
>CAJTTQ010000045.1:0-6167 GCA_910579145.1 uncultured Eubacterium sp. | reverse complement strand
GAAATAACAAAAGTTTTTTTAGATAGTTTTCGTCTTTTTCCCATGCAAATCGACTAAATTCTCATCCACGAGCCGCTGCAGCGACATCAGGATCCCATATTTCCCGTGCTGCCACGTTAGGCCGCCCTGAAAGTAGACGCTGTAGGGCGGCTCGATCGGCGCGTCGGCGCTGAGTTCGATGGACGATCCCTGAATGAAGTTCCCCGCCGCCATGATGACATCACTGTGATAACCGGGCATCGCGTACGGCTCCGGCGCCACGTAGCTGTCCACCGGGGAACCGGCCTGGATGCCGCGGCAGAAGGCGATGACTTTTTGGGGAGAACCGAGTGCTACCGCCTGGATAATGTCATTTCGTTCTTCCCCACCTGACGGACTCGTCTCAAAGCCAAGCCCTTCGTACAGGTTGGCGGCAAATACGGCGCATTTGAGCGCGCTTGCCACGACGGTCGGCGCGAAATATAATCCCTGATAAAAAGAAGGATTGATACCGAGTGAGGCGCCGACTTCTTTTGCCAGTCCCGGTGCTGTCAGGCGGCTGGCAGCGAGTGTTACGAGTTCCCGTTTTCCGACGAGATAGCCGCCCATCGGCGCGATCCCGCCGCCCGGGTTTTTGATCAGCGAACCGACGACCAGATCGGCGCCCACCTCGGACGGCTCGATCAGATCGACAAATTCCCCGTAACAGTTATCCACCATGCAGATGACATCCGGCTTGCAGGTTTTTATAAATGAGATCAGTTCGCCGATCTGTCTGACCGATAAGGTTTTTCGCATGGCATATCCTTTTGAGCGCTGGATCGTCACAAGCTTCGTGCGCTCATTGACGGCCTGCCGGATCTTCTCCCAGTCAAAGCTGCTGTCCTCTTTCAGGTCTGCCTGCGCGTACGTGATTCCAAATTCGCGCAGGCATCCGGGTTCTGTTTTTCCATTGATACCAATGATCCCTTCCAGCGTATCGTATGGCTTCCCTACCGGGGAGAGAAGTTCATCCCCCGGCCGGAGGATGGAAGAAAGGGCGATCGTAAGCGCGTGCGTGCCGCATGTGATCTGCGAGCGCACAAGCGCGTCTTCGCATTGGAACAGATCGGCATACACTTTCTCCAGCGTGTCCCGTCCGTCGTCGTTGTAACCATATCCTGTGCTGCCGTTTAAGTGCTCTGCGCTGACGCGGTTGTTATGAAATGCCCGCAGCACTTTGAGCTGATTGTACTGTGCGACCTCATCGATCTGACGAAATCTGGATTCCAGCCTGTGGCAGACAGCGTCTCCGTAATCGAGCACCGCCCGGCTGATCCCGCAGCTCTCATACATTTGATATAAATGTTCCCTTTCTATCATAAATCCAGTTTCCTTTCTGCTAATTGAAGTAGTTCACGGAGCAGTGCGGCGTCATCATCAAAATCATCTTTATTGATAAAAGTAACGTCCCTCTCCCGGCGGAACCATGTAAGCTGCCGCTTCGCGAAATGTCTCGTGTCCCGTTTCAGCTGTTCGATGGCTTCTTCTTTTGTTACGTTTCCCTCAAAATAGGGAAATAGTTCTTTATAGCCGATTGCCTGCATGGACACCATATCTTTTGTATAACCCTTTTCTAAAAGCATTTTAGTTTCCTCAAATAAACCGTTACGGACCATCTGATCGACTCTCTCGTTGATCCTCTCATACAGCTTCTGCCGGTCCATCGTGAGGACGAGATACAAAAAATGATACGGTGACTGCTTTTCCCGCTGTTTCCTGTTATGGGCGGAAATCGGCACACCGTTGTCGTGATAATATTCGAGCGCGCGGATGACCCGCTTTTTATTATGGGGATGGATGGAGCGCGCGGAATCCTCATCGACCGCGCGCAGCATTTCGTGCAGGTATCCGGCCCCCTTCTCTTCCGATAATTCTAATAGTTCACGCCGATAGGCATGGCCGGCCGGCTCGTCGCAAAAATCGATATCATATAAAAGCGCCTGAATATAAAACCCAGTGCCGCCCGTTACGATAGGGATGTTTCCGCGCTCATAGATCTGTTCGATACTGGCCTGCGCCATTTTTTTAAATTCATAGACGTGAAACGGGGTGTCCGGCGTGATCTCATCAATGAGATGATGCGGCACGCCTTCCATCTCATCCGGCGTGATCTTTGCCGTTCCCACATCCATATACTTGTAAACCTGCATCGAATCCGCGGAGACGATCTCGCCCCCGACAGCCTTTGCCAGCTGGATCGATACGGCCGTTTTCCCGACCGCCGTCGGGCCGGTAAGGATAATAAGTGGTCTTTTCATAACTCAAACGATCCTCTTAAATTTCTTCTCAAATTCCTGTTTCGACATGGACACCGTCGTTGGCCGGCCGTGCGGGCAGTGATACGGCTCTTTTGCCTGCAACATTTGCATAAAAAGAGTCTCGGCCTCCGCAAAAGAAAGGGTATGGTTTCCCTTGACTGCCGCTTTGCAGGCGATCGACGCGCAGCGGTCCGTGATGGAGCCGTACCTGGATGCCATCGGGTTTTCCAGCAGTTCATCCAAAATGCTGTAAAATAACTGCTTAGATGCCAGGTGGAGAAAATGGGAGGGAACGGCTTTGATGGCGTATTCATCCCCGCCAAAGTCGTCGATTTCAAATCCTAATTTCACGAATGTTTCCCGGTAAGTCTGCAGTACTTCTTTTTCCCTGTGCGTCAGTGTTAAAACGATCGGCGTCAGCAGGTTCTGGCTGTACACATGGTTCGTGTCCAGTTCATGGACCAGCTGCTCATACAATACTTTTTCGTGGGCAGCGTGCTGATCGATGATCAACAGTTCATCGTTCCACTCGGCGAGCCAGTATGTGCCAAACACCTGTCCGATCAGCCGGAATGAGACCGAATTGTCTTCTTTCAGCAATTCGTCCTGCGGCATCGTCTGTTGTTCGTATCGTTCGATCGGAACAAGATGCCCGGCTGCTGGTTTTTGATCCGCTGCTTTTAGGGCGGATGATGCCTGTTCCTGTACCGTCTTTTTTTGCGCCGCCTGTTCCTGCCTGATCCGCGCCGTCTCAAATGGTTCAGGTGAAGCCGGAACAGGTGGTGGTATCTGCTGCTTTTTTTCTTTTTTTTCCCCCGCTGTCCGCTTCGCTCCGTCCGAAAGTGTTACTTTTGGTATAAGGACAGCCTGTTTTAGTACCTCATGCAGTCCGGTCTCAAACAGGTCATAGACATCTTCCTGGTTCGTAAAGCGGACTTCCATCTTTGACGGATGGACATTGACATCGAGAAGGGAGCCATCGATATCTAAAAACAATGTGGTAAATGGAAACCGGTTCGTCATCGTAAAGCCTGTGTAAGCGCTCTCGATCGCCTTTTGCACGACCGGACTTTTGATATATCTTCCATTGATGTAATAGTTCATAAAGGAGCGGGAAAGCTCCGGTTTCCCGATAAATCCCGTCACCTTCATCCCGTGTTTTTCGAGGTCGACGGGAAGGAGCGCTTTTGTAATGTCCGCGCCAAACTGGTTGTAAATATTATCTTTTACATTTCCGTTCCCCGATGTCTGGATTTTTGTCCGGCCGTCCCAGATAAACTTAAAGCGGATTTCAGGATGGGATAAGATGAAGTGGACCACGACGTCATTGACATAATTTCCTTCTGTCGTCTTTGTTTTCAGGAACTTCCCTCTCGCCGGCGTATTATAAAATAAATTTCGCACGATAAACGTCGTTCCATCGGGACAGCCAATCTGATCTTTCGCCATTTCAGTCCCGCCCTGTATTTCATAGCGTGAACCGAGGATGGCTCCGGCCTCTT
The DNA here is from genome assembly GCA_910579145.1 of uncultured Eubacterium sp. Classification (GTDB taxonomy): domain Bacteria; phylum Bacillota; class Clostridia; order Lachnospirales; family Lachnospiraceae; genus Eubacterium_F. The sequence continues at coordinate 2,386 of CAJTTQ010000045.1, read as the reverse complement.
TCGTTATGAGTTCCACCTGCGAAACAGCGGCGATGCTTGACAGTGCCTCCCCCCGGAATCCGAGGCTTTTGACCCGCAATAAGTCCTCGATGCCCGCGATCTTACTCGTCGCGTGCCGCTCAAAGGCCAGCGGGATCTCCTCGTGGCGGATGCCGCATCCGTTATCCGTAATACGGATGAACCGGATTCCGCCTTCCTTAATCTCTACCGTAACCGCGTTGGCCCCCGAATCAATCGCGTTTTCCACCAATTCCTTTACCACGGCAGCCGGCCTCTCAATGACCTCTCCTGCCGCGATCTGGTTTATCGTATTTTGATCTAAAACCTGAATCATCATTCCTTACCATTTATCTTTCAATTTATTTTGCCACTTATAAACAAGATTCATCGCATCCATCGGTGTGACACGGGATAAGTCAATGTCTCGCAGTTCAAAAAGGATGTCCTCATAGCGAAACGACGTGACAGCGTCAAAAATAGAGAGCTGCTCCATCTTCTCTTTTGCGGGCGCTGCATCGGTTTGCGCCGATATAGCGTTTGCCGATCCGATGTTCGCCACGTCAGAAGCCGGATCCGATTGTATCATGGGGTTGATGCTGCCATGCTCTAACTCCCTCGCGATCTCATGTGCCCGTTCCAGTACATTGTCTGGCACACCGGCAAGTTTCGCGACCTGTATACCGTAGCTTTTATCCGCGCCGCCCTTGACGATCTTTCGCAGGAAGACGATGTCCTCCCCATCCTCTTTTACGGCGATACAGTAGTTTTGTACGCCCTCCAGTTTCCCCTCCAGCTCGGTCAGCTCGTGATAGTGGGTGGCAAATAATGTTTTTGCGCCAATATTCTTTTTATTTACAATATGTTCCACAACGGCCCAGGCAATGCTCAAGCCGTCAAACGTAGACGTTCCCCTCCCAATCTCATCCAGGATGATCAGGCTGTTCTTCGAGGCATTGTGCAGGATGTTTGCCACTTCGGTCATTTCCACCATAAATGTACTCTGTCCGCTTGCCAGGTCATCGGACGCCCCCACACGCGTAAAAATGCGGTCAACAATGGAAATATCAGCGGATGCCGCCGGAACAAAGCTTCCGAGCTGCGCCATCAGGACGATCAGGGCAGTCTGCCGCATATAAGTAGATTTTCCAGCCATGTTCGGCCCGGTAATGATCACGAGACGGTGCGAATCTTCATCTAAAAACGTATCGTTGGATATAAACATCTCATGGTCGATCATCTGCTCGATCACAGGATGCCGACCGTCTTTGATCGTCAGTCTGCCATTGTCATTTAGCACCGGCCGCACATATTGGTTTTTCTCGGCCACATACGCAAGGGAGGCGATCATATCCAGCGAGGCGATCGCCCGCGCCGTCCTCTGAATCCGGTCAACCTGTGTAAAAATATGGTCCCGCACATGACAGAACAGTTCGTATTCCAGATGATACAGCTTCTCTTCCGCTCCCAGCACAGTATCTTCGAGTTCCTTTAACCGTACGGTCGTGTACCTCTCCGCGTTTGTCAGTGTCTGTTTGCGCATCCAGCTGTCCGGCACCAGGTGTTTATACGAATTTGTCACTTCGAGATAGTAACCAAATACACGGTTGAACTTAATCTTTAAGTTCTTAATGCCTGTCTTTTCCCTCTCCTCACTCTCCAGGGAAGCGAGCCAGGTTTTGCCGTCGGATTTGGCGGCGCGCAGCTGATCGACCCGTTCGTCATACCCTTCCCGGATGATCCCTCCATCGTGAAGTGCCAAAGGCGGTTCCTCCTGAACGGCGCTCGAGATGAGGGAACAAATGTCTTCCAAAGGATCTATTTCTTCACCGAGTTCCTGAAAAAAGCGACTGTTAAAATTATGGCATAAAAATAAGAGGTGCGGCAGCATGTCAAGGGATGTGCGCAGCGCGATCAGATCTCTCGGATTTGCCGATTTATAACTGATCTTACTGAGCAGGCGCTCCAGATCGTAGATGGGGTTCAGATACTCGCGCATTTCTTCCCTCGTGATCATATTCTCGTTAAGTTCCTCGATCGCGTCGTGACGCTTTACGATCTCATCCCGGTCAATGAGCGGCTGTTCTAAACTGTTTCGCAGCTTTCTTGCCCCCATCGCTGTTTTTGTCTTGTCGAGCACCCAGAGAAGAGAACCTCTCTTTTGTTTTTCCCGCAGCGTTTCCACCAGTTCCAGATTTCTCCTCGTATTGCGGTCCAGTAACATGTACTTTCCTGTCTGATACGGCACGAGAGATAAAATGTGTGCCAGGGAATTTTTTTGTGTCTCCAGCAGATATTCCATGACCGCACCGGCGGCCGTGATACCGGCGGAGTAATCCCCCAGTCCCATCCCGTCGAGCGTTGCCACGGAAAAATGGCGGCAGAGTGT
>CAJTTQ010000044.1 GCA_910579145.1 uncultured Eubacterium sp. | reverse complement strand
TGGTGCTTTTAGTTTCCTCAGTTTTTTCAGCTTGTTCAGTGCTTTTTTCTCAATGGCGCTGATCTGATAGGATGAACCTTTGTATTTCACTTTTTTCGGAATCGTAATGGATTTTTTTGTTTTGCCGTTTATGGCGATGATCTTTACTTTCTTACGATTCTTTTGATCCGTCGTGATCTTATATTGGAACATGCCACTCTTAAACGTTTTTCCTTTGAGTGATACCGGTTTCGTCTCTTCGGGTGGTGCGGCCGTCGGAGCAGGAGCAGGCGTGTTCGTGATCACTGGCGGAACCGGAACAGGTGTTGCCGGCTCCGGCGTGGATGGTGCTGGGGGGGCCGGTGTCGGATCCGGTTCGTCCGGCGGAAGCTGTGAATAATCTGGAATGAGCTTCGTGGTGATCGCTTCTGCCCAGCGGCGTCCGTGTTCTTTCAGTCCTTCTTCGTTGAAGTGGAGGTTATCCTGCTTGCGGCGGTATCCAGAATCTTTGTCCATGTCGTCGGTGAGAGGGCCGAGAAAGATCGTCTCCTCGTCGCACACTTCTTTTTGCGCCTCCAGAATCTCATTGTTTGCCGCAATCGACGTCCACGGGTTGTAGGCGGCGTTTGCCACCATCCAGATCAGGTCGTACCCGGCATCTTTTCTCGTCTGCTGGATCAGTTTCATCAGGGATTCGGCATAGTCTTTCTGTTTTGTGCCGATGCCGGAATCGCCTTCTCCCTGATGGAGCAGGATGGCCCGGTAGCCGTAAGGGCGCAGCGTTTCGATCGCGTCTAAAATGGCCGCGTAATGCTTATCAAGCAGCTGGGCGATCGTGGAGCCGCCGTAACCGGTCGTGACAAATCCGATCGGAACCTGAAGTTTTTCAAATAATGCGTCACCGGCGCTCGGCCAGGGAGAACCTTTTCCGTTTCCCTCAGAGTAACCGCTGATGCACGGCTGTGGGTCATCACAGTGCTGCCATACATCCTTTTTGGGATCAAAGGCGGAAACCATATCTTCCTGCGCATAAGTTTGTGTTTCGCCGAAACTGCAGGAGTTCGACTGTCCGGCCGTGATAAACACTTCTCCGACGCCGATCTTCTCGACGGTCTGCGAAACTTCTGCTTCGCCGTCGGCGGAAGCTTTCCCCTGGATGTTCAGTTTGTACCAGCCGCCAGCAGGCACATCTGGTATCGTTCCCTCGTAGATGCCGGCGTTGCCTTCGGTTGCCGTCAGGCTGACCGTTTCGGAACATGCGGTGTTATCCTCGCTTAAAAGTGCGGCCGTAACATGTTGATCTGATTCATATTTGACACGGATGAGCAGATCGGCTTTGTTTTTCTCGTTTCTCTGGTACACGGCGCGTTCTGTCGGTACGAGGACGGATAACTCGGCTGCGTTCGCGGCTGTGCTCGCAAAGAAGCTACCGAATACGAGAACGCCGAGAAGAAAAAGGCCGGTTGTCAAAAATCGTAATTTTTTCATTTGTTACCTCCATTCTCCAATGCCGCGCCGACAAATCCCTTAAATAAAGGATGCGGGCGGTTTGGTCGGCTTTTGAATTCAGGATGCGCCTGTGTGGCGATAAACCACGGATGATCACGAAGTTCCATCATTTCCACGATCCTGCCGTCAGGGGAGAGCCCAGAGAGTTTCATGCCATGTTTGATCAGGTCATCCCGGTAATAATTGTTTACTTCGTAACGGTGACGGTGTCTCTCATGTATGGTCTCCGCCTCGTAAAGCTGATAGGCTTTGCTGTCTGGATCAAGCGAACACGGATACGATCCGAGACGCAGCGTGCCCCCGATGTCTTCGATGCCATCCTGTTCCGGCATCAGATGGATCACAGGATGTGTCGTGGCTGGATCCAGTTCGGCGCTGTGGGCATCGCTCCAGCCGATCACGTCACGCGCGAATTCGACGATCGCCAGCTGCATGCCGAGACAGAGTCCGAGAAATGGAACATTATGTTCTCGGGCATACTGGATAGCAAATATTTTTCCGTCGATGCCGCGGTCACCAAATCCGCCGGGGACGAGAATACCGCTGACATCATGCAGCAGTTCGTCCGCGTTCTCGGAGGTTAACTCTTCTGAATTGACCCATTTTATGTTTACTTGCGCGTTATGGGCAAATCCGCCGTGTTTCAGCGCCTCTACGACGCTGATATAGGCGTCGTGGAGAGCGGTATATTTTCCGACAAGCGCTACCGTCACTTCCTTGGAAAGATTTTTGATCGAGTATACCATGTTTTCCCACTCGGCCAAATCAGGATTCGGACATTCCAGATTCAGGCACTTGCAGGCAATATCAGCCAGATGTTCTTCTTCCATTGCCAAAGGTACTTCGTACAGCGTATCGACGTCCAGGTTTTGTATGACCTGATCGCTCGGTACATTACAGAACAGCGAAATTTTATCTTTGATGGATTTTTCTAATGGGATCTCCGTGCGGCATACGATGATGTTCGGCTGGATCCCCATTCCCTGAAGTTCTTTTACACTGCTCTGCGTCGGCTTTGTTTTTAATTCATCCGATGCTCTCAGATATGGAATGAGAGTCACATGGATCAGGATCGCGTTTTCACGTCCGACGTCCAGCTGGAACTGCCGGATCGCCTCTAAAAATGGCTGGCTTTCAATGTCACCGACAGTTCCGCCGACTTCGATAATGGCGATCTGGGTTTCATTGCATCCATCATTCCGGTAAAAACGGCTCTTTAGTTCATTGGTGATATGCGGAATGACCTGAACGGTCCCGCCGCCGTAATCCCCGCGCCGCTCTTTGGAAAGAACAGACCAGTACACTTTTCCGGTCGTTACATTGCTTTGTTTGGTCAGGCTTTCATCAATAAAACGCTCATAGTGTCCGAGGTCGAGGTCGGTTTCCGCGCCGTCGTCCGTGACAAACACCTCTCCGTGCTGGATCGGGTTCATCGTCCCCGGATCAATATTGATATACGGGTCGAACTTCTGCATCGTCACCTGATAACCCCTCATTTTCAATAAACGTCCCAGTGAAGCGGCCGTGATTCCCTTGCCAAGTCCGGAAACGACGCCGCCGGTTACAAATACGTATTTTACAGCCATGTTTTTCCTCCATTCGCGCACGCTTTTTTGCGCATCAAAGAACTAAAAGTTCTTCCGGTCTGCACCGCTCGGGCAGTGCGCATTTAAAATAAAAATACGTATTCATTATACTATTTTTAAGGAGGGGTTTCAATAGTAAAAGAGTAAAATTTCATGAATCTTTCACATCTATGGCATTGATTTATGGGAAAAAATCCATTATACTAGTAGGAGTCGAAGACTAGGAAAGGATAACCAATCTATGGAAAACAAAAATAAAAAATTACCCGGTGACCCAAAGAAAACGAGATCCAATATTATCATCTGCATCGTTGCGGCGCTTTTTGCTTTCGGGGTGATCGTGTTTTTAAATGCGGAAATACAGAAAAATACGAAAAAAGAAATAACGTATACGAAGTTTATCGACATGCTGAAGGAAGGGCAGGTCGAAAAGGTGACTTTTGGTTCGAACGTGATACACATCGAGCCAAAGACAGCGGAAAAGGTCGCAATGCTCAAAGTGACGTATTATACCGGTTACGTGAATGACACGGCATTGGTGCAGGATATGTTGAATAAATATAATGTGGAATTTTCGGCGGAAATCGAAGACCGGAGTTCAGGGATTCTGGAATTTTTCCTGGCTTACATTCTGCCGTTTGTCGGTATGTGGGTCGTTCTGTGGCTGCTCATGCGCATGATGACAAAAAATGGCGGCGGCGGTATTATGGGAGTGGGAAAATCGACGGCGAAAATGTACGTAGAGAAGGAAACCGGCGTTTCGTTTAAAGATGTGGCGGGAGAAGAGGAAGCGAAAGAATCGCTGACGGAACTGGTCGACTTTTTGAAGAACCCGAATAAGTACCGGAAGATCGGCGCGAAGCTGCCAAAGGGCGCGCTGCTGGTCGGCCCTCCGGGAACGGGAAAAACGCTGTTGGCAAAGGCGCTGGCAGGAGAGGCAAATGTTCCGTTTTTCTCCCTGTCGGGTTCTGATTTTGTGGAAATGTTTGTCGGCGTCGGGGCCTCCCGTGTGAGGGACTTGTTTAAGCAGGCGCAGTCGATGGCGCCGTGTATCATTTTTATCGATGAGATCGACGCGATCGGCAAGAGCCGTGATACCCAGTACGGAGGCGGGAATGACGAGAGGGAGCAGACGCTGAACCAGCTTCTCTCGGAGATGGACGGTTTTGATTCTTCCAAAGGGATCGTGATCCTCGGCGCGACGAACCGGCCGGAAGTTCTCGATAAGGCGCTGCTGCGTCCGGGGCGGTTTGACCGGCGGATCATCGTGGAGAAACCGGATCTGAAGGGGCGTATTGATGTGCTCCGGGTACATTCCCACGATGTTCTCATGGATGACACGGTCGATCTCGAGGAGATCGCGCTGGCGACTTCGGGTGCGGTCGGGGCGGATCTGGCCAATATGGTAAATGAGGCGGCGATCATGGCAGTGAAGGCGGGCAGGGCCGCCGTGGCGCAGAAAGATCTGTTTGAGGCTGTCGAAGTCGTATTTGCCGGCAAGGAGAAAAAAGACCGGATCCTGGGCAAAGAGGAAAAGAAGATCGTGGCGTATCATGAGGTCGGGCACGCGCTGGTGACGACGCTTTTGAAAAACGCGGAACCGGTACAGAAGATCACCATCGTTCCGAGGACGATGGGAGCGCTCGGTTATGTGATGCAGGTACCGGAGGAAGAGAAATATCTTCGCAAAAAAGAAGAACTGCTTTCGGAGATCGTTACGTTCTTAGGCGGCCGCGCGGCGGAGGAGATTATTTTTGACGATGTGACGACGGGCGCTTCGAACGACATAGAGCGCGCGACTTCGATCGCCAGGGCGATGATCACCCAGTACGGTATGAGTGAGAAGTTTGGCATGATGGGGCTGGAGTCGATCCAGAACCAGTATTTGGACGGAAGGACGATCATGAACTGCGGCGACGCGACGGAGAGCGAAGTGGACCGCGAGGTGATGAAGCTTCTGAAAGAGTGTTACGACAAGGCGTATCAGCTGATTGAGAAGCATAAGGAAGTCCTGCACAAGCTGGCTGCTTATCTCGTGGCGAAAGAGACGATCACCGGAAAAGAGTTTGTCAGGATTTTTGAGGAAGAGACGGGGATTATCGTCAAGAAGAAGGATGACGGTGAAGCGGCGGTAGAACCGTCGGCCGACTCAACCGCAGTAACGATAGAGGGAATGTCAGTGGATTCACAGGAGAAAGAGACACCAGATGTAACGGAGGAATCGTGATGGCATATGAACTTTTGGTTCTCGATGTGGATGGTACGCTCATGCGGACAGATAAGACGATTTCGGGGAAGACGATAGAAGAGGTCGTCAGGATCCAGCAGGAGGGCGTCAAAGTGGCGATCGCTTCAGGACGGTGTACGGCTGGCATCCTGCCGACGGCGAAGCAGATCCGGCTCGATGAGTTTGGCGGATACATCGTTTCTTATAATGGGGGATGTATCAGCAACTGCCAGACGGGCGAAGTTATTTATAACATCAATCTTCCCGATGGCATCGTACAGGAAATTTATGAGTTTTCCAAACGCGAAAAAACGGGCATCATGACGTACCATGAAAATGATATTATCGCAGAAAATGATGCGGACCAGTATATACAGATTGACGCCAAAGGGTGCAGCATCGACATCCATGTCGTAGAGGATTTTGGAAAAGAGGTGACTTATCCGGTGAATAAGTGCCTGCTGACCGGGCATCCGGATGTGATGGAAGGTGTCGAGAAAAGGGCGGCGAAGGCATTTGAGGGAAGGCTCAGCGTGTATCGGTCGGAGGATTTTTATGTGGAAATGATGCCTCTTGGCATTGATAAAGCATATGGACTTGCCAAGCTTTTACAGCGGCTCGGCTATTCACGCAGCCAGATGATCTGCTGTGGGGATGGATTTAATGATATTTCCATGATCCAGTACGCGGGACTTGGCGTCGCGATGGCGAATGCGGGAGAGCCGGTGAGACAGGCGGCGGATTATGTGGCGCCGCACTGCGATGACGATGGCCTGGTTGATGTTATATCTAGATTTTTTAATTTGTAAATGGCGAAAAAACGTGCGTTAAATATAAATTTAATGGTGGGAGGGTGGGTCAAGGCTATTTTGCCTGATGACGAGAAGCCCGCCTAATGGATGTGCAAGAAGTAGAAATGAGGTAAGTATGTTTAATCTGGAGGAAGAACTAAAAAAACTTCCGGAGAAGCCGGGAGTATACCTGATGCACGATAAGGATGACCATATTATCTATGTGGGGAAGGCTGTTATTTTAAAAAACAGGGTCAGGCAGTATTTTCAGAAGAGCCGTAACGTGTCGCCGAAAATTGCCCGCATGATCGAGCAGATTGCCTGGTTTGAATATATCGTGACGGACAGTGAACTCGAAGCGCTCGTACTCGAATGCAACCTGATCAAGGAGCATAATCCAAAATACAATACGATGTTAAAGGATGGCAAGAGCTATCCTTTTTTGAAAGCGACCGTTTCGGAAGATTACCCGCGTTTTGTGTTTGCCAGACAGATGAAGCGCGACGGGGCGAAGTATTTCGGCCCGTTTACGAGCGGCGCGGCGATCAGGAGTACGATCGAGCTTCTGAATAAGCTGTTCCATCTGCGGAGCTGCCGGAAAGTGCTGCCGCGAGATATCGGAAAAGAGCGCCCGTGCCTTTATCATCAGATGGGTCAGTGCCCGGCTCCGTGCCAGGGAACGGTTTCGAAGGAGGAGTACCGGGAGAATTTCCAGAAGGCGCTTTCTTTCTTAAATGGAAATACGAAAGAAGTACTGCGGGATCTGGAAAAGAAGATGAAACAGTACGCGGAGCAGATGCAGTTTGAGGAGGCGGCTGTGTACCGGGATCTGATCGACAGTGTGAAGCAGGTGACGGAGCGGCAGAAGATTACGAGTGATGACCATGAGGACAGGGATATCATCGCGATGGCGAGAATGGACGATGAGGCGGTCGTTCAGGTCTTTTTTATCCGCGGAGGAAAACTGATCGGCCGGGAACACTATTACCTGACCGGGGTAAACGGGGAGGAGGAGCCTCATATCCTCGGAGCGTTCATCAAACAGATGTATGCGGGGACGCCCTATATACCGCGGGAGCTGTGGACGGAAGTGCTGCCGGAGGACGACGAGGCGATAAGAGAGTGGCTCGGCAAAAAGAGAGGACACAAGGTGTTTTTCCGCAACCCGAAGCGGGGGGAGAAAGAGCGTCTGTTAGACCTGGCGAAACGGAATGCCAGGATGGTATTGGAGCAGGATATCGAGAAATTGAAACGGGAGCGGGAGAGGACACTCGGCGCGATGGAGGAACTAGAGGGGTTACTAGGACTGGCTGGACTGAACCGGGTTGAATCGTACGATATTTCGAATATCAATGGATTTGAGACGGTAGGCTCGATGGTCGTGTTTGAGAATGGACGCGCGAAGAAAAATGATTACCGGAAGTTTCGTATCCGTTCGGTGACGGGGCCGGACGATTACCATTCCATGGAAGAACTGCTGACGAGACGATTTACCCACGGGCAGCGGGAGAATCTGGCAGAAATGGATTCGTTCCGCCTGTTTCCGGATGTGATCTTTATGGACGGCGGCAAAGGGCAGGTCAATGTGGCGGAACGCGTGCTGGCGGAACTGGGGATCACGATTCCGGTGTGTGGAATGGTAAAAGACGACCACCACCGCACGAGAGGGCTGTTTTTCTGCAATGAGGAAATCCCGATCGACACCCACGGCCAGGGATTCCGTCTGCTCACACGGATTCAGGATGAAACCCACCGGTTTGCAATCGAGTATCACAGGCAGATACGAGGAAAAGCGCAGGTACATTCGATCTTAGACGACATACCGATGATAGGTGTGGCGAGGAGGAAGGCGCTGATGAAATACTATGAATCTATCGAAGAGATCAAGAAGGCGACGGTGGAGGAGCTGAAAACAGTACCCGGGATGAATGAGAGAGCGGCAGAGGCAGTGGTGGAATTTTTCCACAAATAACGTGGATATGTGATTACCAGGTCAAAGAAAAAGACAGCGCCAAACATGATGTTTGCGGATACGCTGTCTTTTTCTAATCGTTTTTAAAGAAATTTCTCGACTGCGGCGATCAATTCCCCTTTTGGCATCGCGCCCATTACCTTTTGCACGACTTCTCCGTCCTTGTAGAGTAAAAACGCCGGAATACCGGTAATCCCATACTTTTGAGCCGTTTTCATACTCTCGTCGCAGTTGAGTTTACCGACGATGAGACGTCCTTCCAGATCCTCGGCGACCTCGTCAACCAGGGGTGACATCATGCTGCACGGGCCGCACCAGACCGCCCAAAAATCAACCAATACCGGTTTGTCGGATTGCAGGACTTTCTCCTCAAAATTGTTATCATTTAGTTCAATGACTGCCATATCTTACCTCTTTTCTGCGAAGTGGACATTGTTTACTCCGCGTTTTCTTTTTCTTTATAATACAACATGCAGTGGCAGTATCCCTCAAAGTCTGGATCGGCGATCTGTTCCCGGAATTCCTTGCACATACATTTTGTATCCTCACTCATCTGAAGTACGCAGGGACAATAGCCATTTCTTGCCCGAAGGCCTTCTTTGACGCGGTCTACGACGTCCTTGTCCTCGTTTAAACGAATTGCCATGACGATTGCCCTCCTTTATATGCTGATCTCTCCCTGAAAAACTTCTGTGGCAGGTCCTTTCATAAGAACCTCCCCGTTTTCCAGGTATGTATCGTAGAGTACGCCGCCCCGGATCCGCACTTCAATTTCGGTATCCTGGTCACAGTATCCGTTCAGCACGGAGGCGACGGTGGCGGCACAGGTGCCGGTCCCGCAGGAGATCGTCTCTCCAGAGCCGCGCTCCCACACGCGCATTTTGATGGTCTTTCGGTCAATGACTTCGACAAATTCGGTATTGATCCGGTCAGGAAACCATGGATGGTGTTCAAAGGACGGGCCGGTCTTTGTGAGGTCAAGTTCGTCGATGTGATCCATAAATACGATACAGTGGGGGTTTCCCATCGAAACGCAGGTGGCAGAATAAGATGTTCCATCTACCTCGATCGTCTGGGCGATAAAATCATTCCCCTCGGCACGGACGGGAATGTCGGACGGTTTCAAAATTGCCTGCCCCATATTTACTTCCACGTAAGTGACGCATCCGTTTTCTACGGTAAGGTTTAGATGCTTTATGCCGCTTTTCGTCTCGATTGACAAATGTTCTTTTGCTGCCAGGCCGTGTTCGTAGGCGTATTTTGCGACACAGCGGATGCCGTTTCCGCACATGGCGCCCTCGGAGCCGTCCGCGTTAAACATGATCATGCGGCAGTCCGCGGTTTCGGACGGGGCGATGCAGATCAGTCCGTCTGAGCCGATGCCAAAGTGGCGGTCGCTGATTTTTACCGATAGTTCTGATGGGCAGTCAAGCGTTTGATGAAAAAGATCGACATATACATAATCATTGCCGGTGCCGTGCATTTTCGTAAATTTTAGTTTCGGCATAGCGGTCACGCTTCCTTTCTATTCATGCGTTCCACCCGTATCTCCACGCTGCAGTCGGATACGTGGGCGGTATTGATTTCCAGCGTATATTGTAAAAGGATCTGAAATCCATGTTCGGTTTCCATCTGTTCCAGCCGGTTTGTATGGATCGTCACCTCCATCTCCCCAAACGGGGTGGAATAATAAGAAATCGTATCTTTATCCTGAACGAAGACCATATGTGTCTCTGCAGCACCTTTTTTAATGATTTCAACCTGTTTCGGATGGATCTTCAGAAGGCTCGTCACGATATCGCAGTCCATACCGGATGCGGCATCGGCGCCTTCCTCATACGAAATATAAATCTGACCGTCCTTTTCCTGCATTTCGCCGAGAGAAACGACTTCGACGGAATCGTCTTTGGCACTGTCCTGAATCCCGCGTATGGAAATTTTCACTTCCGTTTTCATTAGTTTTCCCCTTCTCTTTGTTTTACATTCATTCTATTTCTTTGCGCTCGAACGATGTTTCGACCAGACGGTCGATCAATTCGGCTGTCGTCAGTCCCATATCGGCCCACAGAAGTGGGTACATGCTGATATTAGTAAATCCCGGGAGCGTGTTGATCTCATTGAATACGACTTCATTTGTATCCGCTTCGATAAAGAAGTCGACCCGTGACAGGCCGTAAGCGCCGACGGCCCGGAAGATCGCGAGGGCATCTGCCCGGACTTTTTCTTTGACTGCGGCTGGGATGCCGGCCGGATCAATCACAGTTTTTGATGCCGGGTTGTTGTATTTTGCTTCATAATCATAAAAGTCTGCTGCTGCCAGTACTTCCCCCACTCTGGATGCCTCGATGTCAGTTCCGCCGAGTACGCCGCATTCGACCTCGTGGCCGACGATCATCTCTTCGATCAGGACGCGGCTGTCAAATTGTTTTGCCAGACGGATGGCCTGTTCGAGTTCGGCTCTGTCACACGCTTTGCTGACACCGCACGAAGAGCCGGCGTTAGATGGTTTTACGAATACGGGATAGGATAACGTTTCTTCTGTATTCCTTATCGTTTTTTCCATTTCCCGGCAGTCCTTCGCGGTGTCCGCGACATACCGCGCCTGCCGGATGCCGAGCCGGTCTACAAAAACTTTTGTGGAGATCTTATCCATCCCGACGGCTGAGCCTAGTACATCGGATCCCACATAAGGGATGCCGGATAGTTCAAACAGTCCCTGAACTGTGCCGTCTTCTCCGAATGTGCCATGCAGCGCGGGAAAGATGACGTCTATTTTTTCATACTCGTATGTATCCTCTTTTAGGATAAGTATGCCGGGCCGCTGCCGGTCAGGGGAAAGGATGGCGGTGGTGGCGCTGTTTCGCCAGCTGTCGTCAGCGATGCGGGACATATCATCGACGAGAAGCCATTTGCCTTCTTTTGTGATGCCGATGAATCGAAGTTCATACTTTTCTTTTTCAAAACCATTTGCTATATTTATGACCGATCGGCAGGAAACCTCATGCTCCGAGGAGATTCCGCCGAAAATAACTGCTACTTTCTTTTTCATGATAGCCTCCATTTCTATAAAGAAAGAATTATCTTTTATATTGTACTATGAAAATGGATATATCACAATATGTTTTCGTCTCTTTTTTGTTAAAACAGCTTTTTTCTGCATCGGATGAGGGCATAGGCAGACGGGATCAGTATGAATATGTTGATGAAGTCTGTCAGTTCCCAGACGATCCCCATCGGCATCACGGCGCCGGCAAAGATCATAATGACATAGATATACTGGTACTTTTTTAATAAATCCTGCCCGCCCATGTATTCCGCGGCGACCTGGCCGAAATAGGACCATCCGATCAGTGTGGCGATGGCGATGAGTTCTTCTCCAAACAGCGGCAGCGTCCCAAAGGCTCCTTTTACTAAAAGTCCGGCAGAAATCTCTTTTAGGGCGTTCTCGTTTTGTATGACGAACATGACGACGACGATTCCCGTGATGGCGCACATAACGACGGTGTCCCAAAAAGTAGCTGTCATGGAAATGAGTCCCTGTTTTTCGGGTGAAATTTTCTCGGAGCCGGAAGCTGCCGCAATGCCTGATGTGCCGAGTCCGGCTTCGTTTGTAAAAAGACCTCTTGCCACACCGTAGCGTATGGCCATACCGGCGGTAAAACCTACCGTTCCACCGAGAAACGAACGGGTACTGCATGCACATTTCATAATGGTGCGCATGGCTTCCGGAAATAAGGAGGCGTTCAAAAGGATATAAGCGGCACAGCCGCCTAAAAATAATAATGCCATGCAGGGCACGAGTGTCATGCACACCTGTTCGATCCATTTGACACCCTGCAGGATGACGAGCCCCACGGGAAGAGCTACGGCGATCCCAGCCACCCATTTGGGAATGCCCCAGACGTCCAGGCACGTTTCGGAAATCGCGTTGGACTGTGTGGTGCAGCCGGCACAAAAAGCGGACAGGCATATGACGAAACTGTACACGAAAGCGATCCAGCGTTTTCCGAGTGCCTGTTCGAGGACATACATCATGCCGCCCGCATGGCCGCCGTCCGCTGTCTTTTTGCGGTACAGGCACGAAAGACGGGTCTCCGCGTATGTGGTTGCCATGCCGAGCAGTCCGGTAGCCCAGCACCAGAACACACCGCCCGGGCCGCCCAAATAGACAGCGGTGGACACGCCGATGATATTTCCGGTACCGAGAGTCGCGGCCAGCGTTGTCGTCAGTGTGCCGAACGCACTCATGCCGCCCGAGGAATCCCCTTCCACCGAATATTTCAGGGCTTTCCCTAAATTTCGCTGGACAAATCTTGTCTTTATAGTAAAATAGATATGTAATCCTAAGAGAAAAACGAGGAGGGGGCCACCCCACATTATATTGTTAATTTTCGATATAACATCCATTGATCCGGCAACCATTTTTTTACCATATATATGTGTATCATAGAAGAAAAAGAACAAAAAAACATGTTCTATAGGAGGAATGATATGAAACGATTACGATCAATAACAGGCATGTTTCTGTGCTTTTGTATGCTGCCCTGGCTGTTTCCGGCGGAAGTATCTGCCGTTTCCCTGTATGATGTGCAGCAAAATACCCAGTCGACGACAGCGCCGGCGGCGGGCGGCGTAAAATCTGGAAAAGGGGTTCCCTATACGATCGACGGGCAGGAGTACCGTTATCAGGGGGAAAAGGTTAAGGTCGTGTACGAGTCCAAACGGATCAATCTCGATAAAACGCCTGCCGTCATCATAAATGGAACGGTAATGGTGCCGATCAAGCAGACATTTGTCAAGCAGGGGATCAAAGCCGAATATAAATACATAAAAAAGCAGAAGAAAATTACGATTTCAAAAAATGACAAATTTATCGTCATGCACCTGAATGATCCGTCGATCACGGTCAATCAGCAGACGACACCCCTCCCGGCCGCACCGGTGTCGGCCACATATACAAAATCGAAAACCAAGACGATCCTCGTACCGTTCCGGGAAGTGGTCAGGGCGCTCGGCATCAATTATCTGTGGGATGAGGATATGTTAGTGGCCCAGCTGTCAAAACCGGTTCTGAACTTCGTAGGGAAAAAGACGTATACGAACTACCGCTGGTCACTCAGCCAGTACGCGGCCCTTCAGCAGAAGCGTACGAAGCGCGCCAATGTCGCCGAGTACAAACGGCTGGTGGATCCGAAAAAAGATACTTCTTATGGGTTTCAATACCTCCGCCTTGACCGGTATCGGGAGGTGGACGAGGAGAAATTTTTATCTACCTATGATTATTATATTAAAAATGCCTGCGAGAATATCGGACATGGACCGGAATGGAGCGTTTTGTATGGCAAAGGAAAAGTGATGCTGGCAGCGGCGAAGAAATATCGTATCGACCCGATGTATTTCGTTTCCCAGACATTTTTAGAGTCGGCGCACGGTACGAGCAAACTGGCGCGGGGGAATACGATCAGCCGGGCGGCCCTTTCTTCCAATGCCCGTTCGAATGGGAAATTTATCACGAAGAAGATCAAAAAGAAAGTAAAAGTGTACAATTTATATGGGATCAACGCCTATGATTCCGATCCGGTAACCGGCGCTACTTCATATGCGTACCGCAAGGGATGGACGACGGTTGACAAGGCCATATACGGCGCCGCACAATTTATAAGCAGCAGCTATTTCCGTGCGGTGCCGAGCCAGAATACGATTTTTAAATTTCGATATAACCCGAGCAATGTGAATCACCAGTACGCGACCGATCCGTGGTATTCCGAAAAGATCGCGCAGCGGATGATGCTGTTCAGCCGTTGTTATTCGACCAAAGCGAGATATACTTATGATTATCCAAAATATACTGGCAGATAGCCGGATCCATATCAAAGGGAGCAGACGATCAATCAAAATAATCAATTTTCATCGCGTGTTTTACTTCGGAAAGCGTCGCGGATGCTTTTTCCCTGGCGCGGATGCTTCCTTTGTGGAGGATATCCATGACAGCAGGAATATCCTGCTCCAGTTCATGGCGTTTCGTCTGGATCGGTTCAAGCTCCTCCATCAAAACGGCATAGAGGAATTTTTTCACTTTTACGTCTCCTAAGCCGCCTTTTGTATAATGTTCTTTTAATTCGTCCAGACACGCATAGTCTGGGAGATGGTGTTCAAAATGCACATCTTGGCAGAACGCGTCCAGATAGGTGAAGACAGTATTTCCCTCCAGCTTGCCCGGATCTTCCAGCCGGATATGGTCGGGATCGGTATACATGCTCATCACTTTTTTGCGGATGTCATCTGGATGATCGGAAAGATAGATACAGTTTCCGAGTGATTTGCTCATTTTCGCTTTTCCGTCCGTGCCGGGCAGACGCATACAGACTTCATTGTTGGGTAGGAGCGCTTTTGGTTCTACCAGGACATCGTCATATGTCGCGTTGAAACTGCGCACGATCTCACGGGCCTGCTCCACCATCGGAAGCTGGTCGTCACCGACTGGCACGATCGTTGCCTTGAATGCTGTAATGTCAGCGGTCTGGCTGATCGGATACGTAAAGAATCCCACGGGGATACTCGTGTTAAAGCCTCGCAGGCTGATCTCTGATTTGACAGTAGGATTCCGTTTCAGACGGGAAACTGTCACAAGGTTCATATAATAAAAGGTGAGCTCGGTCAGCTCAGAAACGTATGACTGTACAAATAAATTCGATTTTTCCGGGTCCAGCCCGCATGACATATAGTCTAGCGCCACTTCTGAAATATTACTGCGCACCTTTTCGGGGTTATCAAAATTGTCTGTCAATGCCTGCGCATCGGCGATCATAATATAAATCTCCTCAAATTCGCCGGAGTTTTGAAGTTCCACCCGTTGTTTTAATGAACCGACATAGTGTCCGACATGCAGTCTTCCGGTCGGCCGGTCACCGGTCAATATGATTTTTTTCATCCTGTAAATCCTTTCTTGATCTTAATATATGCTAATTTTATAGTTTTTTTGTGGAAAAGTCAACCGATTCCTTCTCTTCGTATTGAAGAGAAAAAACTCATATTCGTATTCCATTTTTTGTTCTAGTATGTTAAAATGTTAGCAAGGATAACAAGGCAGCCGGGGCGCACCTGGCATGGCTAAAAAGTAAAAAGCAGTGCAGGAAGGAACAGGAGAAAAAACGTTTGCTCTGCAGAAACGAGGGAAAGAATGAAGATGAAGAAAATGATAACTTTAGGGGGGATGATGGCGGCGGCGTCAGCGCTGGCAGTCGGATGCGGCACAGAGAAAGAGAGCCGGACCGTTTCTCCGGCAGCTATCCAGGAAACGGCAGAAGCTCCGGGTCAGACCGCAGCCAGGCAGGATGCGGCAGCCGGACAGCCAGTCGCGGAAGAGGTTAAAAATGCCACGGTTTTACGGGATGCGTTTCAAAATGATTTTACCATAGGGGTAGCGGTGAATTCCGGCAGCCTAGGTGACAAGGAAGAAATGGAATTTATCGCTAGAAATTTTAACAGCATCACGATGGAGAACGTGATGAAGCCGGAAGCTATGATGGATGGGCAGGCGACGGAGAAAAACGGGGACGGCATGCCGGAGATCAAAACGAAGGAGCTGGACCGCATATTATCTACTGCGCAGGAGCATGGCTTGAAGCTGCGCGGGCACTGTCTCGTCTGGCACAATCAGACACCAGAGTGGTTCTTTTCCAAAGACTACGAGCCGTCCAAAGGTTTTGTGGACAAAGAGACGATGAAACAGAGGATGGAAACGTACATCAAGAAAGTACTCACATACTGCCAGGAGAAGTACCCGGGCGTAGTCTATGCGTGGGATGTCGTAAATGAGGCGGTCGGCGATGATAACAATTACCGTACGAAGAGTAACTGGTATGAGATTTACGGAGACGAGAGCTATATTACCGATGCGTTCACGTTTGCGAGAAAATATGCCGCGCCGGATGTGAAGCTGTTTTATAATGATTATAACGAGTACATACCCGAAAAGCGGGAAACGATCATGGAATTGTTAAAGGGACTTCACGAGAAGGGGCTTGTAGACGGGATGGGAATGCAGAGCCACTGGGATATGGGGTACCCATCCACCGATATGCTGCAAGAAGCATTGGAGGAATATGGAACGCTTGACGGACTAGAGATCCAGCTCACCGAAATTGATATGCACAATACCGATGATTCAGAGGAAGGTTACCAGAAACAGGCAGAGCGCTACAAAGAGTTTTTTGAGACGATCTTGCGGGCAAAGCGGACAGGAAAGGCAAATGTCACCAATGTAACCGTTTGGGGACTGACCGATGATGTTTCATGGCTTACCGGATTTAAAGGAGAAACGAGTTATCCGCTCCTGTTTGATGAAAATTATAAGCAAAAGCCATGTTTTGACAGCATTCTTGAGACAGCGAAGCAGTCATATTAGGTTTATATAAAAGGGCTGCCGCTCAGCTATATACTTTTAGCTGGTGCGGCAGCCCTTTCATGTAACTCAGTTTTCTTCTGATTGTACGAATGCGATCGAGGAATCCCCCAATTTAGCTTTGTCGATAACAGCCTGAGTCAGGCGTTTAAAATTGGCGCCTGAACTGGTGGCTCCGGTAAGGGCATCAATGGACGGCACATCTTTTTGGTTGATCAGGAATGCGGCGTAGTAACGGGTGTACTCATTGGGATAAGTGCCGGTAACCGTTTTCATATTGTTCATGTAGGCATTGTCCCAGCTTTTGATAAATCCGCTTGGGTTCTCCGCGTTATATTCGGCGGTAACGATCGTGGCATTTTTTACGGTGATCGTTACATATTCTCTCCATCCGTGGGAGTATTTGGTCATTTGTGCCGTGTAGGTACCATCCTTCATTAGAGATGTATCCGGATCGTTGCCGCATCCGGCAAGTACCAAAACAGCCATGACGAGCACAACGGCTAACATTTTGTGTTTCATCTGTTTTCCCTCCTGATTAGCGATCATTTAGTGAAATTTAAACTTTTCCAGTAGTTTTTTCAATTTGGCAGCTTCCTGTTTGAGTTTCGCGCTGGCGTCCGCCGTATGTTCCGCGCATTGTGAATTCTGCTCGGTTATCTGAGACATTTCTCCGATGCTGCCAGTGATCTTGTAAAGAGAGGCTGCCTGTACATCCATTGTCTCAGACAGACGCTTTGTAATACGTGTCACGTCATCCGAGCTTTTACTGATATTTTCTAATGCTTCCGATGTTTTAGCAGTCAGATCCACTCCTTCCGCGATTAAACTGCCGGAAGTTTCGATCATCGTTACGGTGTTTTTAGCTGCTTCTTCACTCTGTTCTGCCAAAAGCCGGATTTCTTCTGCCACGACGGCAAACCCTTTTCCGTGTTCGCCGGCTCTGTTGGCTTCTACGGCTGCGTTGAGAGCTAGGATGTTTGTCTGTTTGGAAATTTCCTCTATCAGTTTACTGATCTTATCAATATCCTCGGCGTTCTTACTAATTGCTTCCATAGCGGTCCGGAGGTCCTGCATTCTTTCATCGCCGTTTTCGATCTGTTCCGCAATTTCATCCGCCCGCTGTCGGGTTTCTTTTGTATTATCCGTCACTTCATTCAGATTTGCCTGGATCAATCCCACTTCGCTGTTCAATTCATCCATGAACAGCGTCTGGCGGGATGCGGCCTGATGCAGTTCTTCTGACTGAGTACCCATATTCTGGGCGGTTTCCATCAGTTGATCTGCTGTCTGGCTGATCTGTTTCATAATTTGGTTTAGGGAAACGATAATATGGGTCAAAGTTTCTTTTACCACCACAAAATCACCCTGATAATCCCCATCGGCAGACGTATTCAGGTTTCCATTGGAAATATCGTCCAAAACCCGCTTGATCTCATTTAAGTAACCGTTAATACTTTCTATCGTTGTCTTTAAAGTCCTGGAAAGATACTCCGCTTCATCGCCGGAGTTTTTCACCTCAATAGGAGATTTTAAGTCGCCTTTGGAAAATCCGTTCATGCGGGTGATCGCCCGTTTCAGCTGACCCGAAATTACGGTCATGACGATCCAGATAAAGATTAAGGCAGCGCCGAGAGCGGAAAAGGTTGCGATCATGGTATTTCGGATAGCGGTGTTGGTAACTTCCATATAATCCGTCTTTGGAACCTGAACGGCGAATGACCAGCGTGTTCCGCGCACGGGGCAAAAAGCCACATAAGCCTCTTGGTTGTTAAAGATTCCCTCGCCAGAACCGGTTTCCCCGGTAAGCATACGGTCAAATATCTGGTGTGCGGACTCTGTTTTATCGAGGTCATAGATGTTTAACTCCTGACGTACGACCTCTTTATCGGGATGTCCTACGATTTTTCCATCCTCATTGAGGATCAGCGCCATACCGCTTTTTCCAATGTGAATGGCATTCAGGACATCATTCAGCATATCATACTTATAAATGCCAAGCAGATAGGATGTTGTGTTTCCTTCTGATTTAATGGGCATCCCCATCGGAATACCGATATAGTCCTCCGTAATAATGGGATCCTCGATCGTCAGGTTATCTGTTTCTAGCAGCTGGCTGAACCAATGTGTTCCGGAAAAACTTTTGTCTATTTCACCATCCATCGTGAGAACATTTCCCTCCGTATCATAGACGCCGATCCCATAGAACTCATATGTATTACGTGCCTGTTTGAGAACAGCTGTTATGTCCTCCTGACTCGGATTTTTTACGGTGAGCCGCTGATCCGCTGCCAGATTCATCATTCGGTCTGCCATCAGGTGGATGTCTGATGCGACTGCTTTTGCAGACTGCCCCGTGGTTGGCTGCAGTACATCCAGCAGGATGGATTTTGTCAGATCCCTCATGGAGTATCGCAGGATCGTGGTACACACGAGCATAACACCAACGACGATGATAAACGTCATTGTCATAACTTTAACCCGAATGCTTTTTTTGATTTTGATCTTGTCTTTTTTTGTTTGTTTCATTTCTCACATTCCTTTCATTCATTTTACAGGCTAAAATTAATTTGTATGGCCGCCGTACTGCGCCGGAAAGCGCGCTGGCGGACACATCCGAAAATACAGTACCACATTTTTTTAAATTTTTCAAGCATGGGAAAAGGATACTTTCTGTCTTGTCAGCTGTAAAGTTTTGTGTTAAGATAGATGGAAACAGAAGCTGCGTGCAGCATATGCGCGCACAAAAGCAGAAATGAGGGGAATTGTGAACGAACTGAAAGATAGGATCCATCGTTTGAAAAAAGAAAAGGACGCAGTTGTGCTTGCCCATTATTACGTAAATGACGAGGTTCAGGAGGTCGCAGATTTTATCGGCGATTCATTTTATCTGAGCCAGGTGGCGACAGAGGTCGAAGCAAAAACCATCGTTTTTTGCGGTGTTTCTTTTATGGGAGAGAGCGCAAAAATACTGAATCCCGGTAAAAATGTACGGATGCCGGATATGACGGCAGACTGTCCGATGGCGCATATGGCGGATGAGAAACGAATTCAGGCGATGCGGGATACGTATGAGGACTTGGCCGTGGTTTGTTATATCAATTCAACCGCGGAACTAAAAAAATGGTCGGATGTGTGCGTGACATCTTCCAACGCGGTGAAAATTGTAAAGGCGCTCCCCAATCAGAATATATATTTTATCCCGGACGGAAACCTGGGCCGCTATGTAGCGGAGCAGGTGCCCGAAAAAAACGTGATCGTCAATGACGGGTATTGTCCGGTACATGCGCAGATGACTGCTGAGGCGGTGAGGGCCGCGAAAGAAAAATATCCGTCCGCAGAAGTGCTCGCCCATCCGGAATGTATCAAAGAGGTGCTCGAACTGGCCGATTATATCGGAAGCACATCCGGGATCATCGATCACGCCAGGGGCAGCAGCGGGACGGATTATATCGTTTGTACGGAAATCGGCGTGTTTTACGAACTTGTGAACAAATGCCCTGGAAAATCATTCCATCCGGTCATGGAGGACCAGATCTGCCCGGATATGAAAAAGATTACATTGGACAAGATCATCCATGTACTCGAAGAGGACGCAAACGATGTGGAAATCAGCGATCAACTGAGAAAACAGGCGAACGCACCATTGACGAATATGCTCGAGCTCGGAAAAGTGTGAATAGAACTACTAAGCTTTCAAAAAACGAAAGCTAAGGAGTTCTACGGCAGCAGAGCTGCCTATTCACACTGGTAGAATCCGCAAAGCGGATTCTACGCCGCTAATTCAAGTATTGTTTGTGCCGCCTGCGGCGGCATGTTTGGAAGTGTGAATAGAACTACTACTGTCACGAAGAAAGGCACAGGTATCCGCATGAAGAAAAAAGCAGATATTTTAATTGTAGGGAGCGGGGCCGCGGGATTGTTTTGTGCGCTCCACCTTCCGAGGGATAAGAAGATTCTGATCCTCTCAAAAGATGATGTGAAAAACAGCGATTCCTATCTGGCGCAGGGCGGGATCTGCGTATTGAAATCAGAGGATGATTATGCCAGCTATTTTGAGGACACGATGAAAGCGGGCCATCACGAAAACCGGAAAGAATCGGTGGAGATCATGATCCGGTCTTCCCGGAAGATCATTGATGAACTTATTTTATATGGCGTGGATTTTGAGAATGACCACGGCTCCCTTATTTTTACGAGGGAGGGAGGGCATTCGACGCCCCGCATCCTGTTTCATGAGGATGCCACAGGAAAGGAGATCACGGGAAAGCTCCTGCGTGCCGTGCAGCAGCTTCCCAATGTGACGATCTGCGAACACACGACGATGATCGATCTGATAACGGAGAACAATACGTGTTTTGGCGCCATTGCGGTAGACGGGGATGGAACGGTTTTTTCCGTGCGGGCCGATCATACGGTTTTGGCCTGCGGCGGTCTGGGCGGCCTCTTTGAGCATACCACGAATTTTCAGCATATGACAGGCGACGCGCTCGCAATCGCGGTAAAGCATCAGATCGAACTGGAAAATATAGACTATATACAGATACATCCGACGACGCTGTATTCGGAAAAACCGGGCCGCCGGTTCCTCATATCCGAGTCGGTGCGGGGAGAGGGCGCTGTTTTGTTAAATAAGGCAGGCGAACGGTTTGTGGACGAGCTTCTGCCCCGGGATATCCTGACGCAGAAGGTGTACGAGCAGATGGAAAAGGACGGTATGCCGTACGTGTGGCTTAGTTTGGCACCGATCCCGAAGGAGGAGATCGAGGGACATTTTCCCAATATATGCAGCCGGTGCCGGGAAGAGGGGTACGACGTGACAAAAGAGCCGATTCCTGTCGTTCCGGCGCAGCATTATTTTATGGGAGGCATCTGGGTCGATGCCGACAGCAAAACGTCGATGCGTCATCTTTACGCGATCGGGGAGACGAGCTGTAACGGGGTTCACGGGGCGAACCGCCTCGCCAGCAACTCTCTGCTCGAAAGCCTCGTATTTGCGAAGAGGGCGGCGCAGAAGATCGCGTCGGGGCACGGACATATACCGCATGAGCCGCGGGTCGATCTGGCATCGTACGCGGATACGGAAAGGCTGAGGGAACAGTATAGGGAAATTGTCCTACAGGAGATTGAGAAGGCGAGACAGAAGCGAAGAGAGAATGGAGGAAAACGATGAACGGGATCACCATGAATCTGCAGGCAGACCATTTGATCCGGCTGGCACTGCAGGAAGATATTACGAGTGAGGATATTACGACAAATGCCGTTATGCCGGACGCGAAAAAAGGAGAGGTGCAGCTGATCTGCAAACAGGATGGGATCATCGCCGGACTCGAGGTGTTTGCCAGGGTATTTCGCCTGCTCGACGAAACGGTTGAGATCAAATTCAGTTGTAACGACGGGGACGCTGTCACGAGTGGCCAGGTCATGGCAGTTCTGACCGGAGATATTCGGGTGCTGCTCTCGGGGGAACGGGTGGCGCTGAATTATCTCCAGCGCATGAGCGGGATCGCCACGTATACGAGTGAAGTCGCGAAATTGTTAGAAGGGTCGGGGACGAAACTTCTGGATACGAGGAAGACGACGCCAAACATGCGTATTTTTGAAAAATATGCCGTGAAAGTCGGTGGGGGGTACAACCACCGTTACAATCTTTCGGACGGGGTTCTGCTCAAAGATAACCATATCGGCGCTGCCGGAGGCGTCAGCCAGGCGGTGCGGATGGCGAAGGAATACGCGCCGTTTGTGAGAAAGATCGAAGTGGAAGTGGAGAACTTAGATATGGTCCGTGAGGCGGCGGATGCCGGAGCGGATATTATCATGTTAGATAATATGTCCGCGGAAGAAATGCGTGAGGCCGTGAAGCTGATCGGCGGCAGAGCCCAAACGGAATGTTCGGGAAATGTGACAAAGGAAAATGTGAAACATTTGGTCGAGATCGGAGTGGATTATATCTCCAGCGGAGCATTGACACATTCCGCGCCGATCTTAGACATATCCCTGAAAAATCTGCATCCGGTAGAATAAGAACTTCTATAAGGAAACTTTCGTAGGGAAAGAGGTGATCAGAACGATGTGCGGTAGTGAGCGACGGGACGCGATTTTGCGGGAACTGCGCGAAAAGAAAACACCGGTATCAGGGAACAAGCTGGCTTCCGAGTTTCATGTCAGCCGCCAGGTGATCGTACAGGATATTGCGATACTCCGTGCTGCCCATATGGATATTGTTTCGACGAACCGGGGGTATATGCTGCGCGGCGGCACAGGAGGCAGTGCCAGCCGTGTATTTAAAATGTGTAACACCGATGAGCAGACCGAGGACGAATTGAATACCATCGTCTATTACGGCGGGGTAGTGGAGAACGATTTTGTGAACCACAAAGTGTACGGAAGGGTTCAGGTCGATCTGAATATACGGACGAGCAGGGATGTCATGGAATTTATACAGGGAATCAAGAGTGGGAAATCGACACCGCTCAAAAATATAACCTCGGATTATCATTATCATACGGTATCGGCAGATTCAGAGGAAACGCTGGATATGATCGAGGAAGCGCTAAACGAGAAAAACTATCTGATCAGGAAAAATAGTGACTGAAATGTGAATGATGTTTAACAGAACGTTCACAAAAATTCGTTATTTTGAACATGATTTATTCACATTTATGTTCTATACTGAGTTCATAAGTTAAACAAAACTTATACAATAGCTTTTGGCAATTTTCCTATTTTTGATATT
>CAJTTQ010000043.1 GCA_910579145.1 uncultured Eubacterium sp. | reverse complement strand
GATACTTGGCATAAAGATTTGCCACATCGAATATCCTAAGTCGCAGGAGACGATCGATCTTTCTGCGGATGCCAAAAGTGTACGTTTGGATATCTATGTGGAGGACGGAAAAGAAAGCGTTTATAATATCGAAATGCAGACTACAGAGAATCGTAATCTCCCTAAAAGAACAAGATACTATCAGGGGATGATAGACCTGAACATTTTGGAAAAAGGAGATAATTACAAAAAACTGAAACGAAGTTTTGTCATTCTTGTATGTACTTTTGATTTGTTCGGTGAGGGGCGGCATATTTATACTTTTGAAAACCGCTGTGTTCAAAATTTAGAATTAGGCCTCGGCGATGAAACTACTAAAATTATTTTAAATACAAAAGGGACGTCGAATGATATCACACCGGAGATGAAAAAACTGCTAGATTTTATTGATGGTAAAAAACCAGAGGATGATTTTACCAGAGAATTAGATCAGGCGGTGCAGTCTGTTAGAAGAAACGAGAAATGGAGATTGGATTATATGACTTTGCAGATGAATTATCAGGAAAAATATGAGCAGGGGATTGAACAGGGAAATACACAATCGGCCTTACGAATGATAGAAGATGGGGACCTGCCATCAGAAAAGATTGCCCTGTATTCCGGACTTACCTTGGAGCAGGTACTAGAACTCGAGAGAAAATCAATCATACGTAAAACGGATGGTTCAACCTGACCGTTCTCGATGGGAGGCATCATGGATATCGAACACTTTTCCCTGCCGCTTCTGGCATGGTATGACAAGAACAAACGTGACATGATCTGGCGGGATCATTTTGATCCTTATTATATCTGGCTGTCTGAAATCATGCTGCAGCAGACACGGATTGAGGCAGCAAAGGAGTATTTTATCCGCTTTACGGCAGAACTTCCCGACATTGAGAGTTTAGCGCAGGTGAGCGAAGACCGTCTCATGAAACTGTGGGAGGGACTCGGCTACTACAACCGCGCGCGAAACCTGCAAAAAGCGGCGAAAATCTTAGTGGACGATCACGGCGGAAAACTGCCGGCGGACTTTGACGCGCTTCTTTCGCTGCCCGGGATCGGCCCGTACACCGCAGGCGCGATCGCGTCTATGGCATTTGGGATCAAAGCGCCGGCGGTGGACGGAAACGTCCTCCGTGTCGTAATGCGCTATCTGGCATGTTACGACGATATTGCCAAAATGTCCGTGCGAAAAAAAGTAGAACAGCAGATCCTGTCCATCATGCCGGATCGTCCCGGCGACTTTAATCAGGCCATTATGGAACTGGGCGAAGTGATCTGCATTCCAAACGGCGCCCCTCTTTGCCGCCAGTGCCCGATCCATGACACTTGCCAGGCTAAGGCAGACGGATGCCCGGAACAGTATCCGAAAAAAGCTGAAAAGAAACCGCGCCGCATCGAACAGCGCACACTTCTGATTTTAGAACGAGAGGGAAAGATAGGGATACAAAAACGTCCACAAAAAGGCCTTTTGGCGGGATTATATGAATTTCCAGCATGGGACGGGGAACTGACTCAGGAGAACCTGGCAATAAAGCTGAAAGATTTGGGGATCCGCCCCGCTGCCATTCACGCCATGGGCGCGGCGACACACATTTTTTCCCATGTGGAATGGCATATGACGGGATTTCATATCATAGTTGACAAAAATGAAACGGGTGAACGTCTGGCCAAGACGATCCAGTTTGTGCCTGTAACGGATCTGACCGAGAAGTATTCCATGCCTACTGCCTTTCATTATTATTTAAAGCAGCTTTTGTCATGATATGATGTCAGGGAAAAAATATGTTACTCCCAAATAATGATTCTACTAAAGAAACCACCTGCCGCTGTCGATATAAGTAATACAAACATAATAAAAGTTTAGAAACAGTGTACTTTCAATGGAGGGAAAACGCATTGGGGGTGCGCTGTTATTATTTTCAGGACAGAAAGCAGGGATATTATGGAAAATATGATCTATATCGGAGCCTCGACTGTCAAACAGGCGGCCATGAGGAACAAAAAGGAAAACAAAACCGAAGAACCGAAAAGCTTCAAGGAGCAGATCGCGGAAATGGCAAAATACAAATCCCCAAAAGAAATGACGCTGCAGGAATACCGGCAGTATTTAAGGGAAAAAATAAACCGCACGATCCTACCCTTCTGCGGTGACAATCTGGATGCCACCGTAACATTCAGCGATATGGCGCTCGTGCTCATGAAAAGCGATCCGGAACTGGAGAAAATGGTCCTAAACGAACTGTGGCATGAGCTCCGCAAGGAGGTCCGTGTCAAAAAGACGGAATACATGGAAATGAATGTGCAGATCTATCAAATGAATGAAAAAAAGGCGGAGGAAAAAGAAGCGCAGAAACGCCGGATACTGCGCAAGAAAAAACTTGAGCTCTATTTTGAAAAACGGGCAGAGCAGCGGGAAAATTACACAAAATTTCTCGAAACCGGAAGACGTTATGCCACTCCGTGCCCTGCCGTCGATCTTCTGAAAGTGATGCAGTCAATGGGCGGTTTTTTGGGCATCTGATCCCGCCGTTTTTATCTGGCTAAGTGATGCAGCTAATTTGTCTAGTGTATTGTACCGTTCATTTTCAGTCAAATGGCGTAGAATGAATTTTCATCTGCAAGGCGGCTGAATGAGGCGATGCGGTGGCATCGTCGAATGAAGCCAACGCGGCAGGCAGATGGAAATTCAGGCAAGCCATTTGGCGAAATATGAACGGTACAATGCACTAGCTTATCTCTCCTAATTTCTGCGGATGATTCCGCAGGCTATTTTCTCCCCCGAAGAACCGGACGGCTGCGTGTGGAAATCATCCGGCATCGCATGGACGATGATCACGCGGCCGAGAACTTCTTTGATGCTGAACCGGCATGTGACTACCGCGCTCCAGCTCGAACCCTCATTTACAAATATCGGCGGGAGGTCGCCGGCGTGCATGGGATGTTCACAATCCCCAGGGTTATAGTGCGTACCGGCATCTGCAAAAGGATCTTCTGCCGTACCTGTACACGACGTACCTTCATGAATATGAAAACCCAAAACCGGGTAACGGCATTTCCCGCTTTCATACGGAAATCCATAAAAAGCGGATGTCACGAGAACCGCATACCCGATATCATAAAACGACACGACGCCCCGCAGATCCGGATATTTGTCCGAGCCGAGAATGTGCGCCGTCGCCTGTGGGACGGCGTCATGGAGAATCGTTCCGATACATCTCGAATCATACATGTTTTTCACATCTTTTCTTTTCACTCACTCCTAATCATATTCAATTTTTAAAGGATCGTGCACCCTCTTATACTCCACTTTTCCTTTACTACCTTGATTATTTGCTATCCACCAGTCTTTCAATCGGTACGTCCGCCTTATTTCCTCGCCGACAGGACCGGCTCGGCATTCATGATCAGCCGGACTACAAATACGCCTTGGTCATTTTTAAAATCGCATTCCCCATGATACTTCTCCGCAGTCCGCACAATACTCGAAACCCCGATTCCTCCCGTAAACTCTGATTTCGGCTTTCCGTCCTTGAATTCAGCTTCTATTCTGCAGGTATTTCTACAGATAATGATCAGCTTATTTTTCTTGATCTTAAGCATCAGCTGGATAAAACATTTCCTTTCGTCCCGGTTCTTTTTCACTTCCATGCAGGCATAGATCGCATTTTCATATGCGTTGGCTAAAATTGCCACCAGATCAAGACTTGGAATCATCACATCTTTCCCAACCCCCACATCCAGCGTCACCTCAATACCCTCATTCCTCGCCCTTCTGGTATACGCTGCCAGAATATTATTGACTGCCGTATTGGCACAGATTGTTTCCGGTACGCCCTGCTCGATCTCTTCCTCATACTCCTTCAGATACCGCAGCAATTCTTTCCTCTGCCCCCTGCGCGTGTACTCTGCAATGACCGCTATATGGTGTCTCGCATCATGGCGGATCCTTCGGCCTGTCTCCACCGACTCTTCCAGCGTCTCCATCTGCCGTTCCAGTAACCGGTTATTCAACTGGATCAGCTGGTTTTCCCTCTCAAACTCTTTTTCCTTGCCAACGTGGAGATAAAAGCGAAACACCAAAAACTGCAGCGTTCCGATTAAAAGAAAATTTGTTACGATCTGAAAAACACGGGAAAAGTTCATGTTCCTATTCATACTGGGATTCATGATATAACCTATGCCGAACAGGCTGCAGATGATCATCGTAATGACACTGACCCGGTCGGTCTCCCTCTCCACATAATCGCCAAATCCCTTCATTTCCTTCCGCACATATTTTTCGAGAAGAAACGCAAACAGGGTAAGCAGGAACAAACGCATGATCATATCCGCCCATATACTATGCCCAAAGAAAAAAATAGCAATTTCTATCGCTCCCACAATATATACCGTCATCAGATAAAATACAAATACCAGCTTATATATCTTCACCCAGACATAACCTTTACTGAGTAAAAAGGCAAAAATAGCAAATCCCAGATACATCACATGCGGCCCCATCCTCACATAAAGCGACTGATCCACCACATACCACGTACATGAGATCGCCGTCATAGCCGCAGCAAAACACAAATAATACAACGCCGTCCTTTTTTTACTAAATCGTGATTCACTTAGGATGGAATACAACAAGATCACACCAGCGAGGCTGATCATAAACCGAATAAACGCTATATATACCGAACCGCCTAACATTCATTTCCCTCATTTCCGATTTCTGCATTGCTTCTTTTATTGTTTTTTGACAATGTTTGAATTTTTATTATAAGATAACTATACCACAATCAAAAGAAGAATTGTGCTCTATGGAACAATTCGCACTTTTAGAGGTACAAATCGCTTTTGATTAAAAGAGGGTCTTGAACATATGCTCTTGAACATATTGACACCTCATTGTGCTTCCCCTATAATAAAATCAGACGAGAAAGAGGTGTTGGTATGATAAAAGAATCCACAGCAGAACACTATATAAAAATGACAGAAACCCCCATACACAAGCTTATCCTGTCACTGGGGATCCCGACTACCATCAGTATGCTCGTAACGAGTTTTTATAATATGGCGGACACCTATTTTGTCGGCAAGATCGATACGAGCGCGAGCGGTGCGATCGGCGTCGTGTTCGGCCTCATGTCGATCATCCAGGCATTCGGCTTTATGTTCGGGCACGGTGCCGGAAGCATCATTGCCCGCAAGCTCGGTCAGAAAAAACTGACCCACGCATCCATCACCGCATCGACCAGTTTCACCTGCTCCCTGATCGCCGGTACGCTCATCCTTCTATTCGGACTTTTATTCCAAAATCCGCTCATGCGACTTTTAGGCAGTACGGAAACCATTCTTCCGTATGCGCGCACATACAGCCTGTTCATCCTCATTGCCGCCCCCGTCATGACGGCAAGCTGCGTTCTCAACAACATCCTGCGCTATGAGGGAAAGGCCCTGCTCGCCATGGTCGGACTGACTACAGGGGGAATCCTCAATATTTTTGGAGACTGGCTCCTGATGAGGAAATTTGATATGGGGATCGCCGGCGCAGGCATTTCTACCGCCATTTCCCAAAGTATCGGCTTTATTCTTCTCCTGTATATGTTTTTGGCGGGAAAAACCCAGACACACCTGTCGTTCCGTCAGTGTTCCTGGCACCTGAATGAGATCATGAATATTATCAAAACCGGTTTTCCCAGCATGATGCGCCAGGGCCTGAACAGCATTTCCACCATGATCTTAAATGGATATGCCGGCATCTATGGCGGCGATGCCGCTGTCGCAGCCATGTCGATCGTCAACCGGATCTGCTTTTTCATCTTCGCTGTCGGACTCGGTCTGGGACAAGGCTTCCAGCCGGTGTGCGCCTTTAATTTTGGGGCTAAAAAGTATGATCGGGTGAAGAAAAGTTTTTGGTTTACCGTCATGGCCGGCGAGATTTTCCTCGGTCTGCTCGCTATCATCGGGATGTGCTTTTCTTCCCATCTGATCGGCCTGTTCCGGGACGATCCGGCCGTGATCGAGATAGGAACCTTTGCGCTCCAGGTCGCATTTGTTTCCCTGTTTTTTATTCCACTGACCGTTTGTGGCAATATGATGTTCCAAAGTGTCGGTTCCAATGGACGAGCCACATTTTTATCCGCCCTGCGGAGCGGACTTTGTTTTATACCGTTTATTATCATTTTGTCTGCGGTTTGGGGGTTGACGGGGGTGCAGATTTCTCAGACGGTTTCGGATATCGTGACATTTTTTATAACGGTGCCGTTTGTGTTTGCGTTTTTCAGGAGAATGCAGGGGGAGGAAGGGGAAAGAGAGTGATCAAATATCCATCCCTTTCCCCGATGCCTTCAAAAACCTGATCAGCACTGCAAAACCCTACTTCCTTTTTACCCGTGTATCATCGCTATTTTAGTTTAACTGATCTTGCTAATGACCCCTTTTTCAAAAGCTTTTTATATGCTTTTACTTTTCCTTTTGGCAACTTTATGATTGCTTTTTTCGAGATACCTTTAAACGTTCCCGAGCCAACAGACTTTATTTTCTTACTGTTCCTAAAGTCAATTTTCTTCAGGCTCTTGTCATTAGCAAATACGTTTTTCCCGATTTTAGAAAGCGACGCGCCTGTAACCACCGAATTAAGTTTTTTACAGCCGCTAAATGCGCCGTCTTCGATTACTTTAACATTTTTTCCTATCTTAACCTTAGTAACTTTGTTATTGTTCCTGAATGAATTTTTCGTAATCTTTTCAACTTTAAAAGTACAGCCGTCTTTAGAAACTGTATTCGGTACCGCTATTTTCTTTAATTTGCTGTTTGCGGATACCTTTTCAACTTTTACGGTTCCTGTTTTCTTCTCAGCGTTGACTGATACAATGTTATAGGAAATGTTCTTCGCCGTAAACGAACTTCCTTTTTTCAGATCCGTAACCGGAGCATAGGGCTCCACCGGATTCGACGTTACTATCGGTTTAGAAGTTTCCTCTGGTTTGCCGTCATTCTCTTTAGGAACTTCTTCTATGGCTGTACCTCCTACAAAAACAGGAGTTATTACAAATTTGCTGAAATTAGGCAGTGAATTTACAATCGGTATATTCCCCGGTTTATCATAATAAAAGCTGCTGTAACTTTTGTCTGGCTCTTCTTTCGGATCCGCAACCCTCCAGTCAGGAAGTCCCGCTTTCTTTGCCTGTCCGTCATCAAGCCCCTTCATAACCTTCCAACTGTTATCATTGAATATCTTGATTTTATTTTTTCCCGCCTTCAGATCAATATATACCGTTTTTTCCTTAAATGTATCACGGGAAATCGTGTTAATGAAGAAGTACCTTTTGGCCGCCTCGTCATTTACTTTAATATTGGCAAATTTATCAATGATTTTCGTGTTGTAGCCATGTGTTCCGAAAATCTCATCATTCGAATGGAATAACTGCATGGCGTAGATGCCGGCGTTTGGTACGGAAACTTCAAATTCAAGGTATTTGTCAACATCGTTTTCCGCATTTTCATCACCTGAGAGACTGCGCCCCACAACATAAGAAACCTGTTCTCCGTCAGGAGTAAGTCCTGAATCTGAAATTTTGTCAACCGTATTTTGGGTTGCATATGGTTCTGCGCCATTAAGCAATCCAGCGTATACCGTATCCTTATAATCTTCATTCCATCGTACAGACCAGAC
This sequence comes from uncultured Eubacterium sp., assembly GCA_910579145.1. Taxonomy (GTDB): domain Bacteria; phylum Bacillota; class Clostridia; order Lachnospirales; family Lachnospiraceae; genus Eubacterium_F. The sequence goes on along the minus strand of CAJTTQ010000043.1, from coordinate 15,546 downwards.
ATCATATTCGATCTCCGTCTTTTTTGCACTCGCAGGAATGGCATCAACGGCGTTAAATTCCTGAGAGTAATTTTTCCCCTCGCTCCACTCTTTCACATGCAGGCTGTCAAGCTGTATATCCACCGCGGCGTCAACATCAATAATATTAACTCCTTTTTGTAAATACACGGCAACTTCGCTGTTCATCCACGTACCATTGGTATTTGTAACGCCAATCTCCTTTTTATTGCCGTTAAATACCCTTGCTGCATTACCGGTATATATGGTTGCTTTTCCTGAAAGCTCCGAACGGTATCTCAAATCGATATGATAAAGTCCGCTTTTTTCTACAACGACATTAAATCGGATTCCTCCACCATCTTTCACACTTTTTTTATCAAGCCCGCTGACATAACCGCTGCCTGTATATCCTGCGATATCCTTTTTGATCTGCGCAGGATTTACGCCCGGATGAAGGGCGTTAAATGAAAAGTCGCCTTCTTCTGCCTCAAATACTTTGTTATACACAGTAGGTTCTTCTGCGGATTCCGAGACAGCCGTAACGTGCAGGGCATCCTGCATGATATTACTTTCCGCTGTCGGCGTATCTCCCATAATTGTTATGCTGTGCGTTCCTTTTTCCCAGTCAACATATCGGGTATAGATTGCCGTCCACTCTTTTTCCATCGTATTTTTAAGTATCATATCAGAAGTTTCGCCGTCAATGGTCAGCTGCTGCTTACGGTTTTCAGGCTTATGCTTCGTTTCGTTTCCCCGATTCATTCCAACCTGGTTTCCGTATATAAACTCAAGCTTGTATCTTCCGGTTTGAGGAACCTCCACCTGATACTCTAACCCTCTGTTTTGGCTGAAATTGTTTAGCCCGCTGCCGCCAATTTGATTTTTATCGTCTGTCGCTTCGCTCACACGAGCCCCTGACAGAAAATATTTCGTGCTAGTCACTACTCCAAGCTGTCCTGTTCCGACTCTCCCCGCTTCCTCTGCCTCATATATTGCATGAAATGGACCGCTCTTCAATTTTCCTGTTTCTTCATTTTCCTGTGCGGGAGTTACCGTCAGCCTGTATCCTGTTGAACGAAACATATCTTTCATTTCAATAACAAGATCTCCGTCAGTAAGGGCAACGGCGCCTTCAAGCACGGTTTCCGGTTCGCTTGCGCTGTTAAAGCCTTTGAAATAGGCGGCATCTATTTTTACATGAACCTTTTTGGCAGCGGAAAACGTATCTGTTTGATCAAGATCCTTCAAAATAACTTTTGCATCTCCATCTTCACTTCCGAGACCGAATAAAGTAGTTGCTTTTTTTTGTTTGTTATCAATTGTTGAAACGCCGTATAACCCGGAATACTTATCGTCAGTCGTGATCTTTACCCTCTGGCCTTCCATGTCTGCATACCATTTATAAAGCCACCATGCGCTGTTTGCTTCGTTCGCATCGGCAGCAAGGTCGTTCAGGTTATCTGCCTGATGCCAAAACGGCAGACAGCCGTAAGCCTGTGCGTCCTCAAGGCGTCCCAGCCAGCTGACAAGCGCTCCCGGAACACCGCACTCGTCGGATTGTGCTATTTCATTTATTACAATAGGAGGGGTGTCAGCCGGAATTTTATTGACATTGACATTATTTACTTTTCCGTAAGGCACGTCTTCGTTTCCCTCGCCGGCAAATATATTTCTGAGATGGGCAAATTCATCAATATCATTTTTGTATCTGTTTTCATTTCTCTCTAGCTGATGCCATGTAATTACGTCAGGTAACGCGTTATTGTCATAGAGATAACTGAGCCACGTATGCCAGCCGTCCCACTGCCACTCCGGCGGAACATGTGTCCATGAATACTCGGCCGGATTCATACCGCCAACTGTCGCAAGCGGATCAACCTCTTTTATGGCTTTATAGTATGCCTCAAATACCTGCCTGAAATCTTCGCCGTCAACCTTGCTTCTTCTTGAGTCTCCCTCATTGATAGGAAGATAGACAAGCGCTTTATCGATATTGAGTCCCAGATCATCAAGGCCCGTTTCCGGGTTATGATGGTGTTTTTTCTTCCAGTTGTTTTTCCATTCCGTAACATATGGAACAATAACCTTTTTAAACTGCACTACATAATCCTGATAAAACTGCTTGGGCCCAAAGATAGCATAAAAGTTGCTGTTATACATCTGGACCATCTGTCCGCCTGATTCAAGAAATGTTTCTGCCACGTCAAGAGCATCCGCGTAGGGATGTTCCGTGCCAAGCGCCCCCTTTGTAGCGAGCACTTTCGGCTTCAACGGCGTTATCAGGTTCATGGTAGGAACATCTTCACTGCTTATTCCGTAAAGAAATCCGGAAGCGCCATGTATGATCTCACCCAGTTCATCTGCCATATCTACAGTCATCGTGGGTGCATAGTTACCTTCTGCCGCCACCGTCCGCGGCCTGGTTCCGATCGGCGGCAATACCATAGCTGCAGTGAGCGTATATGCCAAAACTCTCTTTAGCATCTGTCTCATATTACTACCTCCTCATTTTTAAATTTTATAAGTATATAGTAATAGAATTACATTGAGAAAGCTTGTAATATTTTGATTAAAACTGGTACTATATTGATGAAAAAAGAGAAATCTGAAAAAAACAAATGCTACAACCCTCCTCACCCGTCAGGTTGTAGCATTTCGTCAATCTGTTCCTTAGTTCCTTACTCTTCTTCTACTTCCAAAATCTCCTCCGACTCATCTTCTGGTTCATCTCCCGACTCCTCCATCGACTCGTCGATCGCCTCCGCGGCAGCCTCTTCCTCTGCCACCTCGATCTGCTCCGAAAGATTATCTAACGCATCCTCATCTTCCTCACTCAGATCAAGAACTTCATTTTCCATTCCCTCATTCTCCTCACCTTCGACCTCCTCGTCGAAATCATCCTCCACCGGTTCCGGTGGTTCCAGACTGTCGACCAGATCGCTGTGGAGTCCTATATTGCGGTAACGCTTCATTCCGGTTCCCGCTGGGATCAGCTTACCGATAATGACGTTCTCCTTCAATCCGATCAGCGGGTCAACCTTTCCTTTGATCGCCGCATCAGTAAGAACTTTCGTCGTCTCCTGGAATGATGCCGCCGAGAGGAACGAATTCGTAGCGAGCGAAGCTTTCGTAATACCGAGGATGATCTGTTTGCCTTCCGGCACCTCACGTCCCTCTGCCTGAAGTCTCTCCACCGTATCATCAAATTCCAGCGTATCTACTAACGTTCCCGGCAGGAAGTCCGCATCCCCGTTGTTCTCCACGCGTACCTTTTTCAACATCTGGCGGACGATTACTTCAATATGCTTGTCGTTGATCTCCACACCCTGCAGGCGGTACACACGCTGCACTTCGCGGAGCATGTAGTCCTGAACGGCGCGCACACCTTTGATCTTCAGAATGTCATGCGGGTTCACGCTACCTTCGGTCAGTTCGTCTCCGGCCTCCAGTTCCTGGCCGTCCACGACTTTGATCCTCGAACCGTACGGAATGAGATACGCCTTAGACTGCCCGTTCTCATCGTCAGTAATGATCACTTCTCTCTTCTTTTTTGTATCGCGGAGCGTCACTTTTCCGCCAAACTCGGAAATGATCGCCAGACCTTTTGGCTTTCTCGCCTCAAAAAGCTCCTCGACACGGGGAAGACCCTGTGTGATATCGTCTCCAGCCACACCGCCGGTATGGAATGTACGCATCGTAAGCTGCGTACCCGGCTCACCGATCGACTGTGCCGCGATGATGCCGACTGCCTCACCGACCTGAACCGGTTCGCCGGTCGCCATGTTCGAACCGTAGCACTTCGCGCAGATCCCGACATGGGAACGGCACGTAAGGATCGTACGAATCTTCACTTTTGCCTTATCCCCGGCATCGATGATCGCCTTTGTGTTGACGATGCGCGCCGCGCGTTTTGGCGTGATCATGTGATTTGCCTTGACGATCAGTTCACCCGCGTCGTCGTACATGCTCTCACACGCGTAACGGCCGGTGATCCTCTCTTCCAGCGTCTCGATCACTTCTTTTCCATCCATAAATGCCGAAATCCACATGCCCGGAATCTCATCTCGGTCCTCACTGCAATCCGTTTCCCGGATGATCAGTTCCTGTGAAACATCGACGAGACGCCTCGTCAGATAACCGGAATCGGCCGTACGGAGCGCCGTATCGGAAAGACCTTTCCGCGCACCGTGCGCGGAAATGAAGTACTCCAGTACGTCAAGACCTTCACGGAAATTCGACTTGATCGGAAGTTCGATCGTACGTCCCGACGTATCCGCCATCAGTCCACGCATACCGGCAAGCTGCTTGATCTGCTTGTCAGAACCACGGGCACCGGAATCCGCCATCATATATATATTATTGTATTTATCCAAACCATTAAGAAGCGCTTCGGTAATCTCGTCATCGGCATTTTTCCACGTCTCGATCACCGCGTTGTAACGCTCCTCCTCTGTCAGGAGACCGCGCCGGAAGTTCTTGAAAATATCTTCCACTGTAGCCTCTGCCTCGGACAGGATCGTCTTCTTTGCCTCGGGCACTTCCATATCCGAAATGGATACAGTCATCGCGGCCCGCGTCGAAAATTTGTAGCCGAGGGCTTTGATCGCATCGAGCGTTTCCGCCGTTTTCGTCGCGCCCTGATTGTTGATACATTTTTCAAGGATCTGCTTCAACTGTTTCCTTCCGACGTGGAAGTCCACCTCGAGCTGGAGGAAGTTCTCGTCCTTTTCACGATCCACAAATCCCAGATCCTGGCTGATGATCTCATTGAAAATGAACCGGCCAAGCGTGGACTCAATGATACGAGTTTCTTTCTCTCCGTTTTTATTGATACCCTCGCGCCTTACCTTTATTTTGGCGTGAAGCGTGATCGCATGGTTTTCATAGGCAATAAGTGCCTCGTTCATACTCTTAAAGTACTTTCCTTCGCCTTTCGCGCCCGGGCGCTCCTGCGTCAGATAGTAAATACCGAGAACCATGTCCTGGGACGGAACGGCCACCGGGCCGCCGTCGGACGGTTTCAATAAGTTATTCGGTGACAGCAGGAGGAAACGGCACTCGGCCTGTGCTTCCACCGAAAGAGGCAGATGCACTGCCATCTGGTCTCCGTCAAAGTCGGCATTGAACGCCGCGCACACGAGCGGATGAAGCTTGATGGCTTTTCCTTCCACCAGTGTCGGCTCGAATGCCTGAATGCCGAGACGGTGCAGGGTAGGGGCACGGTTCAGCATGACCGGATGCTCCTTGATGACCTGCTCAAGTATATCCCACACTTCGGACTCGAGCTTCTCCACCATTTTCTTCGCATTTTTTATATTGTGAGCCGTCCCGTTTGAGACGAGTTCTTTCATTACAAACGGCTTAAACAGCTCGATCGCCATCTCTTTCGGAAGGCCGCACTGATAAATCTGGAGTTCCGGCCCCACGACGATAACGGAACGCCCGGAGTAATCGACACGCTTTCCGAGAAGGTTCTGACGAAAACGTCCCTGTTTTCCTTTCAGCATATCCGAAAGGGATTTCAGCGCGCGGTTTCCCGGCCCCGTAACCGGACGGCCGCGGCGTCCGTTGTCGATCAGCGCGTCCACAGCCTCCTGGAGCATACGCTTTTCGTTCCTCACGATAATATCCGGCGCACCCAGTTCCAACAGCCGTTTTAAACGGTTGTTCCGGTTGATGATCCGGCGGTACAGGTCATTCATATCCGACGTCGCGAAGCGGCCGCCGTCCAGCTGTACCATCGGACGAAGATCCGGGGGGATGACCGGGATCACCGTGAGGATCATCCAGTCCGGTTTATTCCCGGACTCGCGGAACGCTTCTATCACTTCCAGCCGTTTGATGATACGGGCGCGCTTCTGCCCCGTCGAACTTTTCAGCTCCGCTTTCAGTTCTTTCGATTCTTCCTCCAGGTCAATGCGCTGCAAAAGTTCCTGGATCGATTCCGCTCCCATACCGACACGGAACGTATCGCCGAAATCCTCTCTCGCCTTCTGGTACTCCTGCTCGGAAAATACCTGTTTTACCTGGATTTCCTTTATATCTGACTCCAGAACAATATAAGCGGCAAAGTACAGCACCTTCTCCAACACTTTCGGAGAGACGTCGAGAATAAGTCCCATACGGCTCGGTATCCCCTTAAAATACCATATGTGGGATACCGGAGCAGCTAGTTCGATGTGCCCCATGCGTTCCCGGCGCACGCTTGATTTCGTAACTTCAACCCCGCACCGGTCGCAGACTACGCCCTTATAACGAACTTTTTTATATTTACCACAATGACACTCCCAGTCCTTGCTCGGTCCAAAAATCTTTTCACAGAACAATCCATCTTTTTCCGGCTTTAATGTCCGGTAATTGATGGTCTCCGGTTTTTTCACCTCACCTCTGGACCACTCGCGAATCTTACTGGGAGAAGCCAGTTTGATCTTGATCTTATCATATGTTAATGCGTCCTGCAAAACATCGCTTACCTGTGGCATATTAATCCTCCATTCCGACTTGTTTACTATGGCTGCTAAAACTCTTCCGCAACTCCGATCATACTGTCATCATTCAATTCTTCCAATTCCGCTTCGCGGAATCCGGCATGTTCAAATGACTCTTCCTCAAGGTCAAACTGCTCTCCCTCCATGAGTTCAGATACGCCTTCCGACGATCCTTCCTCTACGGTTTCCGTCATCTGGATTTCCTCTCCATTTTCATCAAGCACCGTCACATCGAGCGCGAGCGACTGAAGCTCTTTCAAAAGCACCTTAAAGGATTCCGGTATTCCCGGTTCGGAAATATTGTCTCCTTTGATGATCGCCTCATAGGTCTTGACACGCCCAACCACATCGTCGGACTTCACAGTAAGGATCTCCTGAAGAGTATAAGCAGCTCCATATGCCTCCAGCGCCCAAACTTCCATCTCTCCAAAACGCTGTCCGCCGAACTGCGCCTTACCGCCGAGCGGCTGCTGCGTCACGAGCGAATACGGTCCCGTGGAACGCGCGTGGATCTTGTCATCTACCAAATGGTGGAGCTTCAAGTAGTGCATGAAACCAATCGTAACTTCTCCGTCAAAGAACTCTCCGGTACGTCCGTCGCGAAGCTGGATCTTCCCATCTTCCTTGATCGGCACGCCGACCCATTCTTTCCGGTACTCCTCATTTTCAAGGAGGTATTTCATTACCTCAGGATCAAGTATATCTTTGTATTTTTTCTCAAACTCGTCAAGCGGCGTATTGACATAATCATTTGCCAGCTTGAGTGTATCCATAATATCAATCTCGTTCGCGCCGTCAAACACCGGCGTTGCCACGTTAAAACCGAGCGCTTTCGCCGCCAGGCTCAGGTGGATCTCCAGCACCTGTCCAATATTCATTCGGGACGGTACGCCGAGCGGGTTCAGCACGATGTCAAGCGGCCGCCCGTTCGGAAGAAATGGCATATCTTCGACCGGAAGCACGCGGGAAACGACACCTTTGTTCCCATGACGGCCTGCCATCTTATCTCCGACCTGGATCTTTCTCTTCTGCGCGATATAAATACGAACGGATTTGTTCACGCCCGGCGACAGTTCATCGCCATTGTCCCTCGTAAACACTTTGGCGTCCACGACAATACCAAATTCCCCGTGAGGCACACGCAGGGACGTATCTCTGACTTCCCTTGCCTTTTCCCCGAAAATCGCGCGGAGCAGACGCTCTTCTGCCGTCAGTTCCGTCTCTCCCTTCGGCGTAACCTTGCCCACGAGAATATCCCCGGCACGGACTTCCGCGCCGATACGGATGATCCCCTGCTCATTCAGGTCTTTCAGGGCATCGTCACCGACACCCGGCACATCCCTCGTGATCTCTTCCGGCCCGAGTTTCGTATCCCTCGCTTCTGTCTCATATTCCGTGATATGAACGGACGTATACACATCCTCCTGCACGAGACGCTCACTCAGAAGAACGGCGTCTTCGTAGTTATAACCTTCCCATGTCATGAATCCGATCAGCGGGTTTTTCCCCAGCGCGATCTCGCCGCCGGAAGTAGACGGCCCGTCCGCGATAACCTGTCCTTTTTCAATGACATCCCCTTTATTGACGATCGGCCTCTGGTTCATGCACGTTCCCTGGTTGCTGCGCACAAATTTGGCCAGCTTGTATTCGTCGCGGTTTCCATCCGATTTCTTAATGATGATGCGGTCAGATTCCATGCGCTCGACAACGCCGCCTTCCTTTGCCACCACGCAGTTCCCGGAGTCCACGGCTGCTTTCATTTCCATACCCGTTCCGACCGCCGGCGCCTCGGTCACAAGAAGCGGCACCGCCTGACGCTGCATGTTCGAACCCATCAGCGCCCGGTTTGCGTCGTCATTTTCCAAAAACGGGATCATCGCTGTTGCCACCGAAAATACCATCTTCGGCGAAACGTCCATATAATCAATGCGGCTTCTCTGGAATTCGGATGTCTCCTCACGGTAACGCCCGGAAATATTTTTGCGCACAAAATATCCATTCTCATCGAGCGCCTCATTTGCCTGCGCCACATGATACCGGTCTTCTTCATCGGCCGTCATATAGACCACTTCGTCCGTCACGCGCGGGTTCTCGGGATCGCTCTTATCCACCTTGCGGTACGGAGCTTCCACAAATCCGTATTCATTGATCCTCGCATACGAAGCAAGGGAGTTGATCAATCCGATGTTCGGACCCTCAGGCGTCTCGATCGGACACATTCTTCCATAATGCGAATAGTGGACGTCACGAACCTCAAATCCGGCACGGTCTCTCGAAAGACCGCCGGGTCCCAGCGCGGAGAGACGTCTCTTATGCGTCAGTTCCGACAGCGGGTTGTTCTGGTCCATAAACTGTGACAGCTGCGAACTTCCGAAAAATTCCTTCACGGCGGCCGTCACCGGTTTGATGTTTATGAGTGACTGCGCCGAAATCGTCGCCAGATCCTGCGTCGTCATCCTCTCGCGGACAACGCGCTCCATACGCGACAAACCGATGCGGTACTGGTTCTGCAAAAGCTCCCCGACCGCACGGATCCGGCGGTTGCCCAAATGGTCGATATCATCGTCATTTCCCACCCCGTATTCGAGGTGCATATTGTAATTGATCGAAGCAAAAATATCTTCTTTTGTAATATGTTTCGGTATCAGGTCCGGTATGTTTCGTTTGATTGCTTCGTATCGGTCTTCTTCACTTTCAAATTCATCCAATATTTCTTTCAGGCGCGGATAATATACCTCTTCCGTAACGCCCAGTTCCTTTTTATCCGCATTCGGCAAAAAGGCATGCAAATCCACCATCATATTGGAAAGGATCTTCACCGTGCGCTCTTCCGTCTGGATCATAACAAACGGGATCGCCGTATTCTGGATCTCTGTTGCCTTCTCCTCCGTGATCACCGTTCCTGCCTCAGCCACCACTTCTCCCGTCATGACATCCACGACGTCTTCTGCCAGCGTAAAGCCTGCGATACGGTTGCGGAAGGCGAGCTTCTTATTAAATTTATAACGTCCGACCTTCGCCAGATCATATCGTCTCACATCAAAAAACATGCTGTTGATCAGACTTTCCGCGCTGTCCACCGAAAGCGGCTCACCCGGACGGAGTTTCTTATACAGTTCCAAAAGACCATCCTGATAGTTCTCGGACGCATCCTTCGCAAAACTGGCAACGATCTTCGGCTCTTCCCCGAACAAGTCAAGGATCTCCTGGTTCGTTCCCACACCGAGCGCGCGGATCAATACCGTGATCGGCACTTTTCGGTTCCGGTCAACACGCACATAAAAAATATCATTGGAGTCCGTCTCATATTCCAGCCACGCCCCGCGGTTCGGAATAACGGTCGCGGAATACAGTTCCTTTCCGATCTTATCGTGGGCGATCCCGTAATAAATACCGGGGGAACGCACAAGCTGGCTTACAATAACACGTTCTGCACCATTGATGACAAATGTACCCGTCTCAGTCATTAGTGGCAAATCTCCCATGAAAATGTCATGTTCACTGATTTCTTCCGTTTCTTTATTATGAAGTCTTACCTTCACTTTTAACGGTGCTGCATATGTCGTATCACGTTCTTTACAGGCTTCAATGGAATATTTCACATCATCCCTGCACAGCTCGAAACTTACAAATTCAAGGCTGAGATTACCGTTGTAATCAGAAATCGGGGAGATATCACGAAAAACTTCATTTAAACCTTCTTCCAAAAACCACTTGTATGAATCTGTCTGAACCGCAATCAGGTTTGGCATCTCCAATACTTCTTTTTGTTTTGAGTAGCTCATTCTGACGCCTTTGCCCACACTGACAGGACGTATTCTGTTTTTCTCCATCAATGATTTTCACTCCTTGTTTTTTTTACAGAACTGTGTTATACTGTATCTAATTAGAGATACCACCCCTACTTTATCACAGTACTGTATATTCCATCTTACCACAATTGTAGAGCACTGTCAACACAATTTTGGTATTTTTTTCTTTTATTTAAGGAGTTTTTATATGAGAAAACGGATTCTTTCCATCTTAGTGTACCAATGTGTTGTCTGGCTTTTGTTTTTGCTGTTTGCAAATCCCTATACCACGCCGGTTAAACATACTTTTTCAGCTGTTTCTTTTTCCTTGTTTTGGGTCGTTTCGTTTGTTTCCATCATTACCTATTATGTAATATCCAGCAAAGTTCTTTCTATTGGAATATGTACGATAAAAGATGTACTCGTTCAAATCGGCTTTACCCTGCTGTTTGATCTGGTGATCGCATGTATCGTAGTCGGCGTTGTACTCAGCACCCCCAAAGGACCCGGTTATTTTGATTTCAGAGGCGTATTTGAATTAGCCTTTGGTATTTTCAACGTTATCAGTTTTTCCTTTGCAACTGTTATCATAGCCATCATTGGCGTCGTAAAACGGAAGGCTTCCCCATGGGCGTACAAAATCACATTGATCGGTACGGTGCTCCTGTTTGTTCTCTGCCCTCTCGTTTACCAGGGTATCGGTTTTTACCAAGGTACGCAGTATGAACGGGATTTCGCGCAGTCACGGCAGGAGGCCGAAGACGATCTGATCGAGATGCTCATGGCCAAAGATGCATCACTGCCATACCAGACCAATACGACATATAGTCCTCCCGGCCTTATGGATACCGGATACAGCACGAATATGGTTTTTATTGATTACGATACAAAAAAGATAGGATTTCTTTTTGGCAGTTCTTCCGGGAGATACCAGTCTTTTTCCCTGTCCGAAGGTCCTCTCACGGCAAACGATTACAACATCCAGAGAGAATGGGATCTGGATGAACCAGGCAGCAGACTGACAACCTATTATATAGAAATAGATGAACGCAATTCCCACCGGACGATCGCGATCCAATTAGAGATGGCCGATCAGTCGGTATATAGCATAGATGGATTGGAAGCGGACAGCAACGGATGTTTTCTCGACATCAACCTCGGCCCTGACGATTGAAATATACGTTTGCATTCCGTATCATGAGAATACATAAAGATTCAAACACTTAAAGGAGGTTTCATATGAACCAGCAGCGAATCATTGTGCCACTGTTTGCGTGCGCGCTTTCTCTCTTCGCCGTCACCGCGGCAGACACAGCCACACCCGCACAAGCAGCAAGTAAAAAAGCAAAAGTTTCCATACAGCTAAACAAAAAGAAACTATCGCTTCAGACAAAACAGAAATACAAATTAAAGGCAAAAGTTAAGCCTTCGAAAGCAAAAGTGACGTGGAAGTCTTCCAAGCCGAAAACAGCCGCCGTAACTAAAAAAGGACAAGTCACGGCAAAATCAAAAGGAACCGCTACGATCACTGTAACTGCTCGCTATAAAAAAGTGACTAAGAAGGCAGCCTGCAAAGTTACGGTCAACGCACCGGCACAGCCGATCCCGAATGATCAGAAACCAGATAACCCACCGCCGACGCCGGCTTCGGTCAAAGTGCAGGACATCACGACCGCCCAGGCTTCCTACACGATAGAGACGGGCAAAACACTTGCCCTGAACGCTTCCGTTTCTCCGGCGAATGTCACAAACAAAAATCTGACTTACACAAGTGATAACGCAACCGTCGCCTCGGTAGACGCGAATGGCCAGATTCAGGCGGTCAGCGAAGGAACCGCAAAAATTACTATCACGGCCGCTGACGGCTCTGGTATCAAAAAGGAGGTGCAGGTAACCATATTGTCTACAATCACATCCATTCAGCCCAAAGAAGCGATCTCGCTCAAAGTGGGCGAAACATCAACCCTTTCCCCGTCGATCGAACCGGCGGGAGCGACACTTTACAGCTGCCGCATTTCAAATTCGAAGGACTACGTTGCCTCCGTCGATGAATCCGGTAAGATCACGGCAAATTATCCGGGAATCACAGTTGTAGACGTATCTTCCGCCCTGAACCCGGACGTCAAAACCCAGTTCCGCATTCAGGTGACAGACGAATTTGCGCCGCCAGACGGCTTTGACAAAAAGAACGACGCGATCTCCCACGGCGCTATCGTCGATATTGACTACGAATCCGTTTACCGCCCGACCGGAAAAGGGCATGCGCTCGCCTGGCTTCCTCCAGATTACGACAAAAACAAGCAGTATAACTTATTGTTCTGCCTTCACGGCGGAAACGATAATGAATATTACTGGACGTCGGATAAAGGTGGGGACAACGACGGCTGTTCCGCCGATAAAGTGCTGGACAACGCCTATGCAAACGGCTTGATCGAAGACACGATCGTCGTATTTACAAGCGGCGTGATCCGCTACAAGGACGGCCAGGATTATCCAGATATCGTTGAGACCCCGCGCCTCACCGACTTTTGGAAAAATCATTATCTGCTGGAGTTCGAGATCATCAACGTTCTGCTTCCGTATATACGACAGGAATACCCCGTCATGACCGGGCCGGAACACACGGGCATCTGCGGTTTGTCGATGGGCTGCGCGCAGACGATGGAGATCGGCCTGAAACACCCCGACTTATTTGACTATGTCGGCTGCTTCTCTGCCGGCCCGTTTGAGGCAGACACCCAGCCATTTGTCACGAGCAAAGAGGATGCCGACCGCTTAAATTCCCAGTTAAAACTTCTCTTCTTTATCACGGGTGAAAACGACCATATGAAGGACGACAGCATGCGCAATTTCGTAAAAACGTGCGATGGATTCGGCGTCAATCATGTGTTCTATGAAGTGCCGGGACGCGGACACGATGATCCCTGCTGGGATCGCTGCCTATACGCGTTTATGAAATATGCGTTTAAATAAGATGGCGGGTAAAACAGCTTACAACTTACGAAACTGTCAGAAAAAATAGATATTGACCCCCTAAAAATATCCTCTGTATATCTTGTGCATGAACGCACAGGATTTCAGAGGATATTCTTTTGTTCTTGCAAACACCGCCATATCTTATTGAACCGAAATTGACGGAGTTACTTGCCGAAAACGAAGAACGAAAAAAGACAATACATCCGATTAAACGCATAGCCCGCTTTCATCTTGAATTTGAAGAAATACACCCATTTATCGACGGCAACGGCAGAACGGGGCGTTTGATTTTAAATCTTGAACTGGTACGCAGCGGATATCCAGTATTTAATGTAAAGTTTGCCGACCGCAGACGCTACTACGACGCTTTTGATGCGTATTATCGTGACGGAAAAGCCGACCATATGATATTGCTTGTTGCGGAATATGTAAACGAGCGCCTTGACCGTTATTTATAAATTGTTAAAGAATAATAACCCCAAAGGACTGCAGGAGAAATACACACCTTAATTTTTGCTGCGCCGCAGGATGCGAACACGGGCAACTTGCTTACATATCTTTCGGAGTTTGAAGTGAATGTGTGCGGTAAAAAATACAGTTTTTTGGGAGAGCACAATTTTATTGCATATGTCATTGTCAAAAGAACCCCTCGAAACAATCAATCAACAAAAGAAATTGCAAGCGTCCACGATGCTGTCGGAATACAATCTTTCGGATGAAAAAGGTGCATATAGATTACTTGGCTTAAAACAGCGAGATGGATTTTGGCGGGCAAGTGAACGAACAAAATTGTTTTATCCATTCAACTTTGTAAATCCCGAAGATGTGACTATTTCTCTTACTGAAGATAAAATACAGACCGTTTGGCGTTTATCCTTATCGTCCGGAGAAAAAAGAACTTGGCGTTGGAGTAAAGAAAAAGTTTATAAAAAAATTTCAGAGTGGGGGATGCGGACAAAAAGTTGGACTCCCAAAGGGTTCCGAAAGGAGATGAATCACGCCCTGAAAAACAGGGAAAAGGAAGTGATCGTCGATGCCCTGAGAGATAAATACCCACTGCCGTCCCTTTTGAAGAGGGTTTCCCTTTCCAAAAGCAGTTATTATTATCAGAGGGCAGTTTCATGCCTGAAAGATAAATACAGCGGCATCCGCAGGAAGATCACAGAATTATGAAAATGCGGGGCGCTACGGATACCGACGGATCCATGGCCTTCTAAAGCGGGAAAGGATCACCCTTTCTGAAAAAGTGGTCCGGCGGCTCATGCAGGAGGAAACGAAAGTACAGCTCTTATCAGGGAGAAATCTCCCCTTCCGTACCAAATGTGCTGGAAAGGGACTTCCATGCAGACAGGCCAAACGAGAAATGGCTCACGGACATTACCGAGTTTGCCCTGACGGCGGGAAAAGTCTACCTTTCACCAATCGTGAACTGTTTTGACGGCATGGTTCCCTGCTGGACAATCGGATCAAGCCCAGATATGGAATACACAACTTTTCCCATCTATTATTTGGGAAATAGCCTTGTGAATAGAAAACTTTTTTTTCATCATCATAACCATATACAAAACAACCATGTTCATAAACTTCTTCATTATGCTCTCTGTAAAGGTAATTGGTTATAATATGTTCATCCCATAAAGCAAAACAGTATTCATCATTATCAATCATCTGCTGGATTATACCGCAAATACGATTTTGTGAACAAAATTTCTGGGGATATTCAAGAAACGATTTCACAAAAACACCTTCACTGGGCACAAATTCATAATAATCATATGCAGAGTACTTTATGTGTCCATCATCTGGTGTATATTTAAGATGAATATATTTATCATACACCCATCCGGTATCAAATGCCAAATCATCAATTATACTAAAACAAAACGCATCTCCTAAGTAAGAACGAATAGTAGGTTTTAGGTTCTTCAGAATTTTTCTCATAATTCAGGCACCCCGCTTTTTCTTATATGCTCCATACTCATGGAATAGTAGCAATCATCTTTCTGATCAGCATATTGTAATGGGAAATTATTTTTGGCAGATATCCTGATTTTACTATATCCTGATTCAGGGAAAACATATCATCATAAAAACTGATTAAATTCCTACTTTCAAGAAAAGAGATCCGTTTTTCAAACATATTGTACCATTCTCGAAACGCTTGAACTGAATATGATATCTGGCTGTCTTCCATTCGATGAATCCAGTATTTACATTTTATACTGTTTAACAGGGCCTTTTGCATTTTCATAATAATTCATACCCCTGCTGTCCCAGCAGTAAAAACCCAC
>CAJTTQ010000042.1:16876-23662 GCA_910579145.1 uncultured Eubacterium sp. | reverse complement strand
GTACATGTGCATAACATAATCAGGAAAGGTCGTGAACGATATGAAACAGGTAAAACAAAAACTTTTATCGCTCGGCTTGAGCATCGGGATATTCATAACAGGAATATTTTCTCCCCCTGCCGCCGCGCACGCACAGGAACCGCAACAGCCTGCGGGATTTTTAGCCGTATATGTAGCTTCCCACGAATACAACATGGGCGTGGAACACGCGCAGTTCCCCTCCGGTAACTATACCGACACTTGCCGCACGGATGTGCTGTATTACGGACTGTCAAAAGACGGCGCCTCATTCGAGGGCCTGAACAACGACAAGGCCGTCTACTACCCGAAAGGCTTCCATCAGCTCGGATCCCCTTCTCTTTTCCGAAAACCGGACGGCACATATGGATTGATCGCTTCCATCAATAACGCGAACGATCAAATCTTCCTCAGCGATTCCGACGATCTGGTCTTTTTTAGGAACGAGCGCGTCACGAAATTGAACGAAAAAAAAGATCACCGTAAAAAATCCATACGCCGAATACGATGAGGCAAACGATACGTACCGCATTTACTGGGAAGGCGGCGACGGAAATTCGTATGTGACAACGACCGCGGATTTCAGCTCCTTTTCGGAACCCCAGCAGACCGATTACCGGAAACAGGTGGTCACGGCAGACCTTCCCTCCTACGCGCAAAAAGAAGAAGCTGCTGTTTTCGCTCTTACAAAACAGGAATATGAGCGGATCGAAAAGAAATACGGGACAATAAAAAGCACCGCTATCCGAGGCGCCGAAGACATGACTGTGAACACAGGCTCTTCTGTTTCACTGCCCGAACAGGTCACGGTCGAATACAGCGACGGTTCGACCGCTGACATGGGCGTTGACTGGGATACATCCCATCTGGATTTTGACCTCTCTCATATGAAAGAGGGGACATAGCAGGTCCAGGGGACGGTAAAAAACAGCACCTACCACTCCCCACTTGCCAAATTCCGCGCGGATCCTTTTATCACCTATAACGACGAGGACAAAATGTACTATCTGACCGGATCGAATCTCAATGAAAAATCGGCCGCAGGCGGCGGTGCGTACAATACGATCGTACTGAGGAAGTCTGACACGATCAACGGCCTGACCGACGCCGAAGAGGTCGATATTTGGAAGAACAAAACGATCCAGGTATCCGACAGCCGGAAAGATGCGATCACCGGATGGTACTGGGCGCCTGAACTGCACCGCATCGCCGGAAAATGGCGCCTGATCGCTATGGCGACCGTGAAGAGTACCGAAGACGGCAAAGTGCTGAACGACGGATGGGCGCAGTGTATCTTTACGTGCGAAGGCGACGACCTGATGGATCCGGATAGCTGGAAATACGAAGGATACATCGGCCAGACGACCGACGGCCAGAAAGTCGGCGCGTTTGATACGACGTTTTTTGAGTACGGGGGCCAGTGCTATTACGTAACACCTAGAGATACGAAAATCTTTATCACGACCGTGGACCCGGAAGACCTGACGACGCCGACCGGGCCGCGCATCCAGATCTCCGGCCCTGACCGCGCCTTTGAGCGGAATCTCGGCAGCAAGCAGGACATCGAAGAAGGCCCTGCCGTACTGCTGCACGGCGGAAAGGTGTTTGTCACCTACTCGTGCGCCACGGTTGACATGCACTATGGCGTCTGCCTCGTTTACGCGGATCTGAACGACGATCTGATGGATCCGGACAGCTGGCATAAATACCAGGCTCCCCTTCTGACAACCGCCGACCTGACAGAGACGGTAAAAGAGGGGACATTTACGAAAGACACGACCGAAAACGGACAATACAAAGGAATCTTCGGGCCCGGCCACAACAATTTCACGATCGACGAAAACGGAAATACCGTCATCGTCTACCACGCAAGAGACTGGGATGATTCCTATCCGGGCGCGACCGGCGATGATAAATACGGCCTGACCGACCCGGGCCGCCACGCCTATGTAAACAGCGTCCATTTTGGCGCGGACGGCTTCCCGATCTTCAATATGACACCGGAGCAGATCCTGTCCGAGGAATGCAGGCAGATCACGCTGACCATACATGTCAAATCCGAAACGCAGACGCCCTCCGATGGCGGGACAGGCAGCACTGCCCCATCGTCACCACAGCCATCCGACAACCCACCAGCCAGTGTTCCGACTTCCGCAGGCCGCACGGCCGCGTCGGTTCAGAATGGAAAAACCTATACAGTGGGGAAAAATAAATATAAGGTGTTAAGCACCGCGAAAAAACAGGTTGCCTTTGCCGGATTGAAAAATAAAAAAGCCGGTCGGCTTTGATCCCCTCTTCCATAACACTTGGCGGGACCAGATACGACGTAACGGAAATATCCAAAAAAGCTTTTCACAACTGCAGAAAATTAAAAACCATTACGATCCGCAGCACCAAACTGAAAAAATCGGAGCAAACGCGTTTACTGGTACTTCCGCTAATATAAAGATCAAAGTTCCGAAATCAAAGATGAAAAAATACAAAACCCTGTTTCCGAAACGCGTTTCGGATCAGATCAAAAAAATGTGAGAAGGAGGTTTTCGTATGATCCACAAAATATTGAAAAAAGGACTGGCTTTCGTTTTAACCCTGACGATGTGCGCCACACTGACGGGCGGCAATAGACCTGTACAGGCATTTACTTCTGACAACGGAGACGGTACGTTTACCAACCCGGTCATCTTCTCTGACGTTCCCGACGAGGACATCATCCGGGTGGACGACGCGTACTACATGATCAGCACAACGATGCATCTCTCTCCCGGCGCGCCGATCATGAAATCGTATGACCTGGTAAATTGGGAAATCGTAAATTATGTGTATGACTATTTGGAAGAGGACGACGCGCGCTCGCTGAAAAATGGAAAAAGCGACTACGCCTACGGTTCCTGGGCCGCCAGCCTGCGCTACGACCAATACCAGAAACGATACTATGTAACCTTTTCCAGCCAGACGACGCCAAAATCGTATTTCTTTACAACGGATGACATCGAACACGGCTCCTGGCACCGGAGCGAAACCGAAAAATGCTATGACTCTTCGTTCCTTTTCGTAGATACGGGTTCGGAATGCAAAAAATATATGATCATTCCGGTATCCAAACAGGGAACAAAAGCAGACGGTTCAAAATATACCTACAACCAGACCGAAATGTGTGAACTTCTCGTCGATGAACAGACATGGGACGTCTCCCTTGGCAGCGAACGCACGCTGCTCATCGACAACAACAATTACGAAAACCCGCCGGCCGGACTGGCCGCGGAGGGAGTCCACGCCTATAAGATCGGGGAATACTACTACTTCTTCATGATCCAGGGCGCGTCAAACCCGGTCCGCCAGCAGATCTGCTGGCGCTCAAAAACGCTGACGCACGGCTCGTTTGAGGTAAAAAAAGTCTTCACCGGCGGGATCGTCGATGAAGACGGAAAGACCGTAAACAGCAGCTGGGGGATCGCGCTGGGAGGCATCGTGCAGACGCCGGAGGGCGACTGGTATTCCATCATGTTCCAGGACTACCATTCCGTCGGCCGCATCCCTGTACTCGTTCCGCTCGTATGGGGCGATGACGGATGGCCGGTATTTGGAAGTGAAGGAAAATCCGTACCGCAGGTGCTCCCGGTCCCTGTGCCCGGCCATGAGAAAAAGAGCATCGTAGAATCGGATGAATTTGATAACACCCCGGTACGAAACATCTACGACGAGGCGAAAAAGAACACGGAGATCACGGCCGGTATCCCGGCGGACGAACTGGAACAGCGACTGGATTCCGTGGAAGAAAACGAATTTGGTTACAACGGCTCGAATCTAAAACTTGTCTGGCAGTGGAACCATAACCCGAACAATAACCTCTGGTCGCTGACCGAACGCGACGGATATCTGCGACTGAAATCCGGCCTGATCAGCAAGAACATACGGACTGCCCGCAATACATTGACCCAGAGGACGTACGGCCCGACCAGCGGCGCTTCCACCGCCATCGAAGTCAGCCATATGCGTGACGGCGACGTCGACGGCCTGGCCGCGTTTCAGAACCAGTACAGCTTTGTCGGCATCAAAATGGAGGACGGCGCCGAACAGGAACGGGTGGAACTGACACAGGACCGCGTTTACCTGAAAGTAAATTGCGATTACCGCGAAAACAAAAAATCCAGCCAGACCTGGAGAATGAAAGATGAAGCGTATTTCTACTACAGTCTCGACGGCGAAAACTGGACGCAGCTCGGCGACGCCCTGAAGATGTCCTATGACTGGCCCGACTTTATGGGATACCGCTTCGGATTGTTCTACTACTCCACGCTTACGCGCGGCGGTTATGTGGATTTTGACTATTTCCACGTCGCTTCGGTGGATGGAAAAAAAGCGGAACTCGAATCCTGTATCAAAGAGGCGGAATCACTGCAGCGCCAGCCATACCACACTGAGGACCAGTGGGTGCGCCTGACCGGGAGTCTCTCGCAGGCAAAAACCGCGATGAACGATCTCCCCGATGAGGAATCGGAACTTTCGCTGCCTGACATCGAACAAAATAACAGGGATGCCTATCTGGCGATTGAACAGTTGACGAAGGTGACGGCGGAGATTCGGGCGGCAGGGCCGTCGGATCCGACGGATCCATCAAATCCCGCAGATCCATCAAATCCGTCGGGTTCTGCAGCCCCGTCAACTCCTGACGATCATGCGGTTCCGTTCGCCGGCCCCGGCGCCTCTCCTGCTCCGGGCACACAAACCCCGCCGGGAACGGTTGCCGGCGGAGTAAAAAGCCGGAGTGTTACAGTAAAGGCGGCCGGTTATCCCTTTACTGGAAAAGGGATCGCCGTAGTGAAAGGATCCAAAGTCCGCCTCCAAGCCACGGTGCTGCCTGCAGACGCGGCACAGAAATCGGTGACGTACTCTTCGAACAAAAAGAAGGTCGCTTCCGTTTCTGCGAAAGGCATCCTGAGCGCCCGCAAACCCGGCAGTGCAAAAATCACTGTTACGGCAAAAGACAGCGGGGCAAAGACGGTGATCAAGGTAAATGTAGTAAAAAAGAAGAAAGCAAACCGTGTACTGAAGGCGGCTAAAAAATCCGCCGTCATCAAAACCGGCCAGTCTATACAATTTAAGATCAAAAAGATCACAGCGAAGACGACAACGCCTGTTATTTATAAATCAGCCAATAAACAGATCGCGGCGATCGATCCCTATGGAACCATTACAGGGAAGAAAAAGGGAACGGTCAAAATACGGGCGATCTGTGGAAACAAGTCAGCTACGATGAATATTGAAGTTCAATAACTTACTTATTCTTTTAATTTATTTAGGGAGAGGCACTAACCACGCCTCTCCCGCTTTTATGCCTTTCGTTTTATTTTCCAATGACTTCTTTTACCAGCTGCCAGGCAATACTGCCTTCCCGGAGAAGCGGCAGCGCCTCATCAAATGTTACCCATTCGGCAGAATCCACCTCTCCCGACAAAGTAAATTCTTCTTTCTCTACAACTGCCATAAAGCCAAGCATAAGCATCTCTTTCTTGTCATAAGGATAACTTCTTATGTACGTTACTTCTTTCACCGTCAGGCCGATTTCTTCTGCGATCTCCCGGACTACCGTGTCCTCCGCCGATTCCCCGATCTTCATGATCCCAGCCACACAGACATGTTTCGTCTCCGAAACATAATTCTGCCGTAACAGCACCACCTCGTCCTGCTCGTTTACAACAGCTGCAATAACACTTGTCGTAAACATATCCCACAAAGGAACATCACAGTTCTCACAAAAGGGGATGAACCCCTCATCTCCTATTTCCTTTTTTCCTAATTGATTCCCACAGTGTGGGCAGAATTTAAATTTCATGGCATTTTCCTCCGGGTATCCCGTTCTTTCACAATTTCGATAAAATCACTTTTCACGGTCTCATATTTAGAGGGATCGCGCAGGATCGCAGAAGGGTGGTATGTCGCGGTCAGCGCACAGTCGTTCCGATGTGTCCAGGTGCCGTGCTGTCTGGTAATTTTAAAATCGGGAGAAATAATGCGCTGCGCGGCAACACGGCCAAGACAGACGATGACCCTTGGCTTCAACAGATATGTTTCGTATTTTAAATATGGGAAACATGCCTCTTTTTCCTCTTCTCTCGGATCACGGTTGCCAGGGGGATGGCATTTTAAAATGTTGGTGATGTATATTTCATCCCGGTTCAGTCCGCAATCCTGTAAAAGGCGGTCTAATATTTCCCCTGATCTCCCGACAAAGGGAAACCCCTGCTGATCTTCCTGCCCTCCGGGCGCCTCGGCAATCAGCATTAGATCCGCCTGATGATCGCCGCGTCCGATGACCGGCCGATTTCTGGTCTTGCTCAGGGGACACCGGGTACAGGCGGCAACATGCTGTTCAATCTCATCCCATGTTAGCTGCATAAGGACTCCTTTCTCAAGCATTTCCAAATACAGCCTATTTGCTTCATTATCCCTGTTTTTACGGAGAACATGATACTGGTCTTTCTCAGCAGCTGCGGATCCTTCGTACTTCAAATTAGAAAAAGCAAATTTTGATTTGACCACGATCTGCTCACCAAGCTTTCCAAGACGCATGGCACGTGCCAGCTGTTCTATCGAAATACCATTATTAAGAAATGACTCTGCATAATCAAAATAGGAATCATCCGCCCGATAACCTGTGATCAAGTCAAACGCATTTACATTGACACCGAAGTGATCGATCAAATATCGCTTTGCTCTTCTCGCTACGGGCGTTTTAATGGCAAACAAACGATGTTCTACCAAAACAGC
>CAJTTQ010000042.1:0-16860 GCA_910579145.1 uncultured Eubacterium sp. | reverse complement strand
GATCGTATAATCAGGACTGTTTAAATTCAATATATTCAGGTATTCCGTATCCAACGTATATTTGTTAGAAAACCCATCCCGCAAAGAAGAAACCGCCCATTCTTTTGCAAGTTCTTCATTTGCCGTACAGTAAAAGCCCGGACCAAAATCATTATTCTTTTTACCTCCGCCAAAAATCGGATGTTTCACAACTTTTTCAGATCCGTGATATATTATGATACGTTTATCCATTTCCTTCCCCCCAATCACTTTCTTATCAGTATATCACTAAAGCGAAAGCAAAACAACAGCTTTAAAAAAATACTTCCCTCTTTTTCTTTTTTATTGTATAATGTAATTATTCACGATAGATCATTTTATGTCTTACATGTATACCGGATCTGATCAATAACAAAAAAGGAAGGAGGATCGCGATTTACACTATTTAACCATCGTTCCGGCTGCATTTAAGAAAAATAAATAAAAAAGAAAGGGTTTACAAATTCAAGGAAAGGATCATATCATGACGAAAAAAATCAAATCAACACCTATGGATGGCAGGTATGCTTATTCTCTTTGGGGTTATGCTCTCATTGACGCGTTACGGAGATTCATCTGCCGCTGAAATGACAAGCGGTTCTGTTCGGAGTTCTTCCAATCACAATCCGATCATGGATCACAAATTCGGCGCCGACCCGTTCGCGATGACGTACAACGGCCGAGTGTATGTCTACATGACGAACGACAGCCACTGCTACGATCAGACACCGAAAGATGCGAACGGCAAACCGCTGGCCGCCAACAAGTACAGCACGATCTCCACGATCACTGTCGTTTCCTCGAGCGATCTCGTCAACTGGGTAGACCACGGAGAAATCGACGTATCGAAGATCACATCATGGGCGAAAAATTCCTGGGCGCCATCCGCATGCTGGAAACGCATCAACGGCAAAGACAAGTTTTTCCTTTACTTTGCGGATAACGCAAACGGCATCGGCGTGTTACAGGCTGATTCCCCGGTTGGGCCTTTTAAGGAGCCATCGACGGGAAGCCGCCTGATCACCAGGGGGTCCCAGGCCGCTCAGGGCGTTGAATGGCTGTTTGACCCGGCCGTACTCGTCGATGATGACGGAAAAGGATATCTGTATTACGGCGGCGGCATACCGGGCGATACGAACGCTTCCCAGCAGCAGAAAAATTACCCTGGGACAGCAAGGGTTGTCCGGCTGGCAGACAACATGGTACAGCTCGCCGGAAATGCCGCAGCGATCAATGCGCCGGGAATTTTTGAGGACTCTGGCATCCATAAGAAAAACGGGAAATATTACTACACATATTGCTCCAACTTTTCTAACAATCTTTCCTTCACCGGCAACGGAAATATCTGTGTGATGGAAAGTAACAACCCGATGGGGCCGTTTACATACGCTGGTATCGTATATCAGAATCCATACGTATATTTTGGGATTGGCGGAAATAACCATCATGCCTTTTTCGAGTTCAATGGATCGACGTACTTGACGTACCACGCGCAAACCGTTACCAAAGCTCTTAATTTCCCAGCGAACAACCAGGGATACCGTTCGACACATATCGACAAAGTTTCCTATGATACAAACGGTCACATCAACCCGGTCAAGGGAACCTATCAGGGTGTGCCGCAGACGAAAAGCCTCGATTCTTATGTGCGCAACGAGGCGGAAACGATCGGCTGGAGCAGCGGTTTGAAAACGAGTTTTACCTGGGAACAAGGTTCCGTGGAGCCGGGTTCCATCGTTTCGTCATCTAATATGAAAGTTTCGCACATCCACAACGGGGACTGGCTGGCCGTGTCGAAAGCGGATCTGAAAACAGGATTAAAGTCCATTACGTTCCACGCCTCCCCAGTAAACGGCGGCGGGACCGTTGAAGTGCGGCCGGACAGCCGTTACGGAACAAAACTAGGCGAAGTTTCCATTACCGGAAATCCGTCTACCTGGAAAGACTATTCCGCCTCCCTTTCAAGCGCAACCGGCGTGCACGATCTTTATTTCGTATTCAAAGGTTCCTCCGGGGGTGAGCTGTTCTATCTGGATCATTGGAAGATGTCGAGAAACACTGCTTCCACCGCGCCGGATCCATCGACCCCCACCGCGGGTGAGCTCGTAAAGAACGGCGGCATCGAAGACGGTCTGACCGGCTGGAGCAGCTTATATGGCGCCAAACTAGATTTAGGATACGTAACTGTTCATTCTGGAAAACTTTCGCTGAAAGCATCGGGCAGGACGATGACTGCCGCAGGCGCCGTTCAGGACATGACAGGCCGTTTTGAGAAGGGAATGACCTATGATGTCGGTGCCGACGCCCAGTTGTTCCGGCTCCAAAAAACAGCCGCTTCGAACGTATATGGCATAACGACAAAGGTTTCAAAAGATGCCAGGTCACTCGATGTTTACAACTTCGGTAAAACCGATGGCACAAACGTATGCCAGTGGCAGTACAACGCATCTTCCAACCAGACATGGACCTTTGAACCATGCAGCCGCTAAACCGGTCACAAAAACTGCGGGACTGCTAATCAGATTACCGCATCAGAATAACAGAACATAAACAAATGAAGCCTGCGCATCCGCCGATGTTTCCATCTGCAGATTGCGCAGGCTTCGTTCGTCCTTCCATGTTTCATAAAGCAGCGTTCGTTCAGCTTTTCTGTTGGATATCGACAATGACAAACTCCGACTTACATCCCGTCTTAAACCGGATCGCCCAGTCCGCGATGCCGGATGTCACGATAAAGTTTGTATTTCCCCTTTTTTCCAATCCATATGTCTTATCATTTTCCCCGGTCCACTCTCCCACATAATTGACCGGAAACAACTGCCCTCCATGCGTGTGGCCGGACAGCACGAGGTCAACGCCGGCTTCTTCCTGCGCCTCGTAATCATGCGGCTGATGGTCAAGTACGATCGTGTACTTTTGCGGATCCAGGCCGGATACCAGTTCTTTCATCGACGCCCTGTCCCCCGCCCGCTCCTCGGAACGGTCCTGCCGGCCGATCAGGTAAACCTGTTCACCGAGTAGAACCGTTTCATCCTGGAGCACAGTCACATTATTTTTTTCCAGTTCCGCGATCAGGTCATCGCCGCTGTAACCACGGAATTCGGAACCGTAATATCCTTTATCGTGATTTCCAAACGCATAATAAACGCCGTATGTCGTTTTCAGCGTACCGAGCGCCCGGCACGCCGCGATCATATCTTCTTTCGACGTATCATCGTCCACATAATCCCCGGTCACGACGACGACATCAGGATGTTCCGCCTGCATGGCCTGAACGTGGGCGGCAAACCCCTCTCCGTCAAATGTCGTACCGACATGGGAATCGGCAAATTGTATCAGACGCAGGCTGCCCACGTTTTTGTCCGTCGCCAGCGTGTAGACCGTATGCCATACGTGATGTGCCATAACCCATCCGCACGCCAGGTAAACGACCGTGATCCCCATCGCCGCGATACCGGCATAATATCTGGCAAACTCCGCGCTCCGCTTCTTTTCCACCAGTCTGCTCACTCCATCGCACAGGAGCCAGAACACCATCAGGTGCATCATCGTCACCATCGCATTGATCGCTCCGAGCGCTAGTCCTACGGCCAGAAGGATCAGTGCGACCGGGACAAGTCCCAGCAGAAAACGGATCCCCTTTCTCCCTCTCGCTCTTTTTCGTATTACATTAAATCTGGCAAACCGGCTCGCCAGATACACGATACTCAGAACGGTGCCCAAAACGATCCCGCCAAAAATCAACGTCCACATCTTATGTTCCCCCTCGTAATGTCCACAGCCCGCCAGACAGGCCGCCGTCATCCCACAGCATTCTTTTTCAGGCCGTGCGGTTTCTTTTTCCCGTCATCATCAACCGAAACAAATACCGCACTTCCCGTAAAATGAAGCGTATTTGTCAAAAAATCCCGTCCCTCGATCTGTATTTCTACGCTTGTAGTTCCTATTTCCCCCGCCGCATACTGTAATTCCAAGATCATTCCGGCAGTCACCGGCTTTTTTACCCGTATTTCCCGGATCGCCGCGAGCACGACATGCTCTGTCTCTCCCAAAACTGCCGTAACCCCGATCATCGCCGCCTCTGTCAGCCATTCCGAAATATATCCGGCGTAGAGCGTCTGATGGTGGTTCATAAACTCCGGCCGCACAAACCGTCTCGTCGCAATCTGCATCATGATACTGTGATTTCCTTTCTTTTCCGTCTTCCCCGCACACTAGCAGATCACGATGATCAGCCGCGGCGTTGTCTGTGGCGGCAGGCTTCTTGTCGTCGCGGAATAGAATACGAGCAATGTCTGATCCCCGGGCCGGCATCCGAAATTCTGTCCGTTCGCTGTCCTGACTGTCGTGTTCGGGCCGATATTTAACTGGAGGGAACGATCCGAAGATAATAAATTCCGGTCGAAATAACTGAGCATGACCTGTTCGTTCCTTCCCGGCACCGCTATGACCTGCGCGCGGTACTGTGGCGGGAAGATCAGAGGCACAGGCAGGTTGCTGTCATAATATGCTACCACTTCCATCCCGCGCCGGAGCTGCCTGTTCTCTGCAATAAGCGTATTCACGCCAACATGAAAATTTACAATTCCATTTTCTGTACGCAGGGAGATCATCTGACTGCAGCAGTCATCTCCCCTTGACATGTTTAAGATCGTGCCCCGCACGGGCACCATGGAACCCTGAAAAGGCACAAAAGTATCAAAATCCATTCTCATTACACCCGATATCTTTTTTTACACCATATGTAATGAGCATGAAAAAAGTTCCACTTCGTTATTATACCGTGAAAAAACGGTGAAATCAAGTAAAAACTACCGCTCCTTTATTTCCTCCTTTATTTCTCCCGATTTGTACGCCTTCAGCAGCTCTCTTAAATCACTGATCTTTTCCAGTATTTCCACCCCTTTGTCGGTATCCGATATATTGGCCCGGCTCTCGAGTTTCTCGACAAGCTGTATCGTCGGCGTCTGGTTGCTTTTCCCAGATATGAACGGCTTGTGCTCCGCCAGGCTCAGACTGTGCGAATCGTAAATCAGCGTGTATCCGGCGATGCCGGTCGCCTTCTGGTAGGCTTTGGAGATACCGCCGTCAATGACGAACAATTTTCCATCTGCTTTTACCGGACTCTCTCCATTTTTGATCTTCACCGGCACATGCCCGTTGATGATATGTCCCCTTTGCGCGTCAATCCCAAACATCTGTAAAATATCCTCACAGACGGACGCCTTTTGTGAAAAGAGATAATAATCATTGTACCTCTCTCCCTGAAATTCTTTGTCCTCGATATAATATCGTTCAAAAAACGCCATTTTATCTTTGCCGTATAACGGGGATTTGGGACCGCACCACAAATACCACAAAAAATCGCGGGCAAACTCCTTTTCCTCTGTATGTTCCGAGGAAAAATACGCCCGGTTCACGATTTCATCCAATTTGTCAAGATGATTCTTTCCGCTGAATTTTTTCCCGTTGATCTGAACGCTCTGCAGCTCCCCGTTCTCATCCATCGGAATACACCCGTGAAAAAGAAGATTTTGATTACAGATCTGATACATGGACCCCTTCGAGAGAAGGAAGCGAATGTGCCGGTGCAGCTTCTCACTGTGCAGAAACGAATTCGTGAGCACCGTCATCAACTCCCGTTCACCGTCTGAAAGAACAAGCGGATTCTCCGCCTCCACAGTCGGGAAAAAACAGTCCTTCAGCCGGCACGTTTTTCCTTCGATGTCCACCGTGCGGTCAGAAACGCAGATCCGGCGGAATAAGCTGCGCTCCTGCATCTCCCACTCCGGGTATTTTTCCATCAGCTGCCCTTCAAGCTTAAGCTGTATGACTGTGATCGCCTTGTGCATCTTTGCCACAAGCGCTGCATCCACCGGGTCATAAATGTTATCATCGAGCGTATTCGGATAGTACAGCTGACAGTCATCCTCCTTATAAGCTTCCGCGGCAAACACCGCCAGCGCCCGCAGGTTCAGACCGTATCCGTCCTCAAGTATATCAAAATTATTGTAACGCATGGCGATCCGGATCACATTGGCGATCAGCGCTTGATTGCCGGATGCTGCTCCTATCCAGGAGATATCGTGGTTTCCCCACTGTATATCCACGTCGTGCATGCCCATCAGTTCATCCATAATGATATCCGCCCGTGGCCCCCTGTCATAAATATCGCCAATGATATGCAGCCGGTCGATCGAGAGCGACTGGATCAACCGGCATAAGGATATGATAAACGTTTCGTCAAGTCCCGTATCAATGATCGTATTGATAATTTCATCATAATAGAAGTCCTTATTTACATCGTCGGTCACGTTCAGCAGCTCGTCAAGAATATACACGAGGTCTTTGGAAACACGTTTTCTTACGCGGGAACGAGTATATTTGGCAGATACCGACTCACAGACGAGAATGAGACGGTAAATCGTAAGCCTTTTCCATTCGTCTGTCGTTAAATCCTGATCAGACAGTTCTTTTATCTCCTTTTCGGGATAATAAATAAGACTGGCCAGCAGCTCCCGCTCCGCGTTAGAAACGGTTTTCCCAAACACGAGATCTATTTTTTTCTTTATGATCCCAGAGGCACTTTTGAGCATATGAAGAAATGCTTCATATTCTCCGTGCAGATCACTGAAAAAATATTCGGTTCCTTTCGGCAGGCTTCTGATCGCCGACAAATTCACCATTTCACTTGCCACACAGTCAATGGTTGGATATTCTTTCGCAAGTAGTTTTAAGTATCGGTCATCCATAGGCCCCTCCATTTCTTCGCGCCCGGCGATATGGTAAAAGAGCGTCCCTTCGAGCCCAAAGGGACACTCTCGTTGTCTGCATCATATTAAATCCTGATTATACTGCGTATTCACGCCAACTGTTCGAGAATCCATGCAACATCATCGGTCGTTTTCATCTTATCCATCACATCTTCGTCTTCCAGCGCTTCACATATCTTCTGCAGCAGGTCAAGATGTTCATCGCCGATACCTGCGATACCGAACACTAACTGTGCCTTTTCGTCGCCAAAATCCACGCCCTCTGGATACTGTACGAGCACGATTCCCGTCTTCTTTACGGAACCTTTAGCCTCGGATGTGCCGTGCGGGATGGCAAGCCCCATTCCCATATACGTCGTCGTCAGTCTTTCGCGTTCGATCATCGCGTCCACATACGACGCATCGACGCACCCCTGCTTCACTAGCAGCTCTCCCGCCGCCCGGATCGCCTCTTCTTTGGATACCGGCGTCTGGTTCAGTTTGATACCATGCGCATCGATCACCTTATTGCTCGCCGCGTTCTCCACATTGTTTGCCCCTGCATTTGCCACCGCGGCCTCGGCCCCTGCCTGCGCGGCGTCCGCTGAGTTCTTCTCCGCTGCCAGCTGCTCATAGAAGGCATCCAGCGAAGGATCCGCGAGAAAATTGCCGATCGTGATAAGTCTTGCCTGTGGCGCTGATTTTCTCGCGCGCTCGGCCAGTGTCGTCTGGACGACCGCCACATCACAGTCGGCCGGAATCGTATCCACCGAAGTATTTTTTACAATGATATCCGAGCGCACGTTCTTGATCCGATTGCGGAATTTAGTGGCCCCCATCGCGGAAGAACCCATCCCCGCGTCGCACGCAAAGATGATTTTCTTTATGCCGGATACGTCAGTCAGCGTATCGGCCGGGGAAACCGCATTTCCTTTTGCCTCCGCTTTCATCTGGTTCATCTTGCCCTGTGCCTCTGACAGACTTCCCTTTTTGCCATCCATCATTCGGATGATCGGCGCGGCGATTACGAATGATACGACCGCGGCGATCAGCACGCCGACAATCGTCAGTACGATCTTATCCTTTGGCGCCATCGACAAAAACGCGATAATGGAGCCCGGCGACGACGGTCCCTTCAACCCGCATCCGGTCAGCGAGAAAAAGACGATAGAACACATATTTCCGACGATCGGCGCTACGATCAGAATCGGATTCATCAGAATATAGGGGAAATAGATCTCGTGGATTCCCCCAAAAAAGTGGATGATCACCGCTCCCGGCGCCGACTGCTTCGTCACCTTGTCTTTTGCCATGAAACAATATGCCAGCAAAACGCCAAGTCCCGGCCCCGGATTTGCCTCCAGCATATACATGATCGACTGCCCTGCCGCCTCTGCCTGTGCGGAACCGATCGGCGTAAAAATACCGTGGTTGATCGCATTGTTTAAGAAGAGTACCTTCGCCGGCTCCACAAAAATGGCAACGAGCGGCAAAAGCGCATGGTCGATCAGAACGGTCACGCCGGCCGACAATACGTTCAGGATCGTCGTCATAACCGGCCCGATCAGGAAATATCCGATAATCGCAACGATCATGCCGAAAATCCCGACGGAAAAGTTGTTGATCAGCATTTCAAACCCAGTCGGCATATGACCGTCCATAAGTTCATCAAATTTCTTGATGACCCACCCGGCAAACGGACCGATTACCATCGCACCCATGAGCATCGGCTGTCCTTCCGTCCCGCCGACGCCGGCGATACAGCCCATGATCGCAATCGCGCCCATGACACGGCCTCGTTCTCCCCCGATCAGCGCCCCGCCAGTGGAAGCGATCAAAATCGGAAGAAGGTAAGTCAGCATATACGGCTGAATCGAAGCCAGCCCCTCGTTTGGCAGCCATCCATCCGCGATAAACAGTGCCGTGATCAGTCCCCATGCGATAAACGCACCGATATTTGGCATCACCATCGAGGATAAAAACTTACCGAATTTCTGTACCCCATTTTTCATACTGCATTACTCCATATATTTCTTTTCGCACTACCGTAACTCTACCCCAAACTTTTCACACTCGCTGCAAAAATCACCGGAAATGCCCTCATCAGAAATGACCATGTCCGTCTCCTCGAGGCCGCAGATGTGAAACGTACTTTTTTTATCCGTTTTGGAGGAATCCATCAGTACGATTTTTTCTGCCGATTGTCTAAGTACGGCCTGCTTGAGGTAAGACTCCATCATCACCTCACAGGAAAATCCGCTGTCTGCCGCATAACTGGTCACTCCCAAAAAAGATAAATCAAAATTTAACGTCTTGATCATCTCTACCGCCTGCATCCCGCATACGCTCATACTGAATTTATTGAGTTCTCCACCCAAAACGACTACTGTCGGGGATTTCAGCTTTGCCAGTTCCATCACACAGGTCATGCTGCTTGTAAAAATAAAATTTGGCTGGTCCGGCCATATTTTGGCAAGCGCTGTCGTCGTACTGCCGGAATCCAGAAACACGGATGTGTTCGGTTTGATCAACTGCACCGCCTTTTCCACAATGACTTCCTTTTCCAGAACATTCCGGACCGCACGCCTTCCTATGTAATCGTCCGTTCCCAGAACTACCTCCACTGATTTCGCACCTCCGTGGATGCGGACGATCTTCTTCGCCTCGTCGAGCGATTTCAGATCGGTCCGCAACGTCATCGGAGACACGCTGGAAAACTGCTTTTCCAGCTGCGCAAAAGTGATCTTTCCTTTATCATTGACGAAATCCACAATGGAATTTCTGCGCTGTTCCATCGAATCCATAATCATCAGTCCTCTACAAAATGACGGAGCAGATACTCTTCTGCCTCTGGACACCACAGTCCCTTATTCGCATCCAGAATATCCGCCAGCGCCGTATAACGCGGATCCTCTGCCCCCTTCGCGCGGAAATCCTCCAGCGCCGTCAAAGGCATGTTCAGATGTGTATAGATCAATTTCTTTCCGCCCGGAATGTTCGGCAGGTTCAATGTCGTGTCCGCAGCGGCGTCCAGACCGCCGACGTGCGTCACCATAACTGCCGGATTGATGCGTTTTGCCGCTGTCAGCTCCAGGGATTCTATCATATCTGCCGTATTTCCGCCCGTCGTCCCCATCACATGCGTCGAATTGTAGTGCACGTCATAGAAATTCAGCTTCGCCGAAAACTGGGTATCGGTCGGTCCGGCAAAGAAATTCAGACAGCCGTCCCTTCCCAGTACGCCGCTGCTCTGCTCCACGACTGCCCCAACCGGTGCATAACATAGTACGTCGTCAAATCCTGTGCCTCCCGTTATCTCCCGGAGTCCTGCAACCGGATCCTCCATCTTACCGGTATTGACAAAATGAAGTTCGATTCCATCCGCCTTTGCCTCCTCTACCGGGAATAATTCCTCCGCACGTCTCAGTCTTTCTTCATTGACGTCCGTGACAACGACCATCGAAGGCCGAACGTCTCTGTGAAGCGCATACGTCAGGGCCCCGAGTCCCATCGGGCCGGCGCCGGCCATGATCGCCAGCTTTCCTCCCTCTTTAATGCCCATCTCGTGATGGTAAACGCCCATCTTCGTGTGATAGGCAGCGTTAAACGCCCCGATACTGCATGACATCGGCTCTGCCAGAGAAGCTTCATAATACGCGCGGCCCTTGTACTCCAGCAGGCATCCAAGTTCCATCACCTCGGCCGGAATAATGCAGTACGTACAGTCTCCGCCAAAAAACTCATACGAATATCCCGGGCTCCACATCGTTCCCTTATAATTCAGGGCAGGCTGTAATGTAAATTTCATGCCCGGCTTGAATTTGTCCTGATGCGCCGCCCCGACTTTTACGATATCGCCGGCAAATTCATGTCCCATGATCGCCGGATGTTCCGCCACATCGTCATGAACCCGTTTGTGCTCCGTCCCGAGAATCGCGCACTTGTACGTGGACATACAAATACTGTCGGACACCACCTTGACCAGGATTTCATCCTCCTTGATCTCCGGTAATTCAAATTCATCAATCCTCAGGTCATTTGCTCCGTGAAGTCTTACTGCTTTTGTTTTCATTGAACAGTCTCCTTTCTAAAATCAAATTCATTACTTTCATTTCAACAGTTTTTATTATTATAATAACAATATCTGACCGTGTCAACACTTTTATTTTAAAAGTTTTAAAAATGCAAACCCGCCTCTGCATGAACCTCTCCATACAGAAACGGGCTTCTGCTGATCTGTCTTTTTCATCCTTTTCGCGCATTTACTGCGACAGGTCGATCTGGCGGATCACCTCTCTGACTTTCAGTACCATCGAAGGCGTCACGGACAGCTCGTCAAATCCCATGCGGAGGAACGTCTCCGTGAGCGTCGTATCCGCCCCCAGTTCCCCGCAGATTCCGACCCAGCATCCCTCTTTATGACCGTTGTCCACGACCATCTGCAGCATCCGCAGAACTGCCTCGTGGTGGGAATCATAGATCGCATCGAGTTTCGGGTTCTGTCTGTCGATCGCCAGTGTATACTGGGTCAGGTCATTGGTTCCAATACTGAAAAAATCCACTTCCTTTGCCAAAAGATCGCTGATCATGACAGCCGCCGGCGTCTCGATCATGATGCCAAGCTCTACCTCGCCATATGGGATCCCCTGCGCGTCCAGCTCCTTCTTTATCTCTTCGGTGATATCTTTGATCTGTCTTACCTCACTGACAGAGATGATCATCGGGAACATGATGGATATCGTTCCGTAATGACTGGCCCGGTAGATCGCGCGCAGCTGGGTTTTAAAAATGTCAGGCTCGTTCAGGCAGATGCGGATCGCGCGGTATCCCATCGCCGGATTATCCTCCTTACCCAGATCAAAATAATCCACCTGCTTATCCGCGCCGATATCCAGCGTGCGGATGATGACCTTCTTTCCCGCCATCGTCTCGGCAACTGTGCGGTACGCCTTGAACTGCTCCTCTTCGGTCGGGTATGTATCCGATTCCAGATAGAGGAACTCACT
The DNA here is from genome assembly GCA_910579145.1 of uncultured Eubacterium sp. Taxonomy (GTDB): domain Bacteria; phylum Bacillota; class Clostridia; order Lachnospirales; family Lachnospiraceae; genus Eubacterium_F. The sequence continues at coordinate 5,084 of CAJTTQ010000042.1, read as the reverse complement.
GCGGAACAGTCCGATCCCGCCGGCATCTTTTGCCAGCACGCCGGCCACATCCGACACGCCTCCGATATTGGCGTATAAATTGATCTTCCTGCCGTCCAGTGTGACGGTCTCTTTTCCTTTGAGTTCCTGGAGAAGTTTTTTCTTGTCGTCCTCCTCCTGCTTGCGGCCCTGGTACTCCCGCAGCGTATTCTCATCGGGTTCTACGAAGATCTTTCCCTCAAACCCATCGACAACCGCCATTTTCCCATTCATTTCTTCCGAATAGTCCACCCCGATCAGAGCCGGAATATTCATCGTGCGGGCGAGGATCGCCGTATGGGAATTCGTGGAGCCGAGCCTTGTCACAAAGGACAGCACCTTGCTTTTATCGAGCTGGACCGTCTCGCTCGGCGCCAGATCTTCCGCCACCAGTATGACCGGTTCGTCACTGTCAAGACCGTCCGCCTCCCTGCCCTGGAGGATCCGGATGACACGGTTCGATATGTCCTTGACATCAGCCGCCCTCTCTTTCATATACGCGTCATCCATTGACGCAAACACCTGTGAAAGATTGTCTCCGGTCGTCGCCACGGCAAACTCCGCATTTACTTTCTGTGTCTCGATGATATTGGTAACGGATTCCACATAATCCAGATCGTCTAACATCATCTGGTGCACGTCAAAGATCATGGCGTTGACCTCTCCGACCTCCTGGAGCGCTTTTTCATAAAGTCCCTGCAGCTGCTCTTTTGCCTGTTCCTTCGCCTCGTCAAAACGTTTGATCTCTGCCGCTGCATCCTCGATGGAAGTCCGCTTTACCTGTCGGTCTCCTTTGGCAAAGATCGAGATTTTTCCTATTGCTATGCCTCCGTAAACACTCTTACCTTCCAATACCTTCATCCATACCGCCTCCGTTTACAGATTGTCTTTCAAAAACGCACTGAGCTTCTCCATCGCTGCCTCTTCGTCTGCTCCTTCTGTTTTCAGCGTGATCTCCTCGCCCTTTTTTACGCCGAGGCTCATCACGCCAAGTATTCTTTTGGCATCGACTTCTTTTCCACCCTTGCCGATCTTTACGCTGCACTCACACGCTGCTGCCTCCTTGACAAACAATCCTGCCGGTCTTGCGTGAATGCCCTGCTCATCCGTGATCACATAAGTAAACTCTTTCATTTTTTCTTCCTCGCTTTCTTTTTTCATTTTTTATTATTACCGGTTCTGCGGCGCCTCATTCACTCTGATCTCCGCCGCCTGCCCGGTTGTTTCACTTCGCATTTTTTTTGATAAATCCAAGCATCACTGCCGTTACTGCCGAACCGATCAGCCACGCCAAAATGTAGAGGAACGGCTGGCCGACTGTTGCAAATACGAATATGCCGCCGTGCGGTGCCATAAGCGTGCACCGAAACAGTGCGGATAAAAATCCGGCCACGCCTGCCCCGACCATCGTACACGGAATGACGTGGAATGGGTCGGACGCCGCGAACGGAATCGCTCCCTCAGTTATAAACGAACATCCCATCACGATATTGGAAACGGCGGAACCTCTCTCTGCCGTCGTAAATTTGTGCGGAAACAGCTTACACGCGGCCGCGATGCCGACTGGCGGAACCATACCGCCGATCATGATCGATGCCATAGCGATGTAGCACGCCTGCACCGCCGGATCAGAACTCTGCGCGCCCTCATTCATCATCTGGGTCGCCGTCGCCAGCATTCCGGTACCGAACACATACGCCGCCTTGTTGATCGGACCTCCCATGTCGATCGCCATCATCGCGCCGAGTATGAGTCCCAGCACGGTGATCATCCCCGCATCGGAAATACCAGACAGCATATTGCTGAGTCCGGTGTTGACCAGGCCGATCAGCGGATTGAAGATCATGCACATCAGCACGCCGACGGCGAAAATACCAACAAGCGGATAAATGAGCGTCGGTTTGATGCCATCGAGCGCATCTGGCAGTTTTTCACACACTTTCTTCAGGCCAAGTACGAGAAAGCCTGCCAGAAAACCCGCTACGATCCCGCCGAGGAAGCCCGACACGGTATTTCCGCTATTTTCCCCGACAAAAGCAAAGTCTGCAATAAACTTTGAAAACCCTCCCATGGATTCGCCGGCAGCCGCAAACGGATATCCCGCCAGTATGGCGTTTCCATTTGCCGCCAGCAGTCCTCCGGCAAATCCGACCGCAAGTCCCGGCCGGTCTGCGATGGAATAGGCGATATATCCCGCCAGTACGGGAACCATCATACCCATCGACAATCCCCCGATGTATTTAAACAGCGCCGACAGGGGCGTACACGAACCAAAATCTCCGCCGCCGATGGAACCATAGCCGCATATCGTATCAATGAGAAACGCGATCGCCGTCATGATACCGCCGCCAATCACAAACGGAAGCATATGGGAAACGCCGCTCATCAGGTGTTTATACGCCGCGTGTCCGAACGACTCTTTTTCCCCGGAATCACTCTGTTCTCTATCCTCCGCGCCGCCTTCATAAACCGGCGCTGACCCGTCCAGCGCTTTGTTTATGAGTTCCTCAGACTTATTGATACCGTCCGCCACCTTCGTGACCACCACACGCTTTCCGGCAAAACGCTCCATCGGCACCTTCGTATCTGCCGCCACGATAATGCCGTCGGCACGCCCGATCTCCTCTGCGCTCAGTACGTTTTTCGCGCCGCCGGAGCCCCTCGTCTCCACCTTGATCTGATACCCGAGCTCCTTTGCCTTTTTCTCCAGCGCTTCCGCTGCCATGTACGTATGGGCGATCCCGGTCGGACAGCCGGTCACGGCAACAATGAATTTCTGTGTGCTCCCTGCCCCTGCTGCCGGCTCAGCCGTCTCTTCTTTTTCCTCGTCCCGGTCGCTCTCCGCGGCATCGATCACCTGCAAAAACTCATCTACACTGCCGGCGTTTTTTAACCCTTCCGTAAACGTCTCATCCATGAGCAGGACTGACAGTTTACTGAGCACATCCAGATGTACATTATCTTCGGTGTTCGGCGCGGCGATCAGAAAGATCAGATTGACGGGCTGGCCGTCCAGAGATGCAAACTCCACTCCGTCTGGTACTACCATCGCCGCCAGTCCCGGTCTTTTTACCGCGTCGGATTTGCAGTGCGGGATCGCGATGCCATCCCCGATTCCCGTCGTACTCTCCTCTTCCCTCGCGTAAACGCCCTCGCGGTATTTGTCTACATCATTGATCTTTCCACCCGCCGCCATGAGTTCAACCATCTTATCCAATGCGTCCTTTTTATCGGACGCCATTCCGTCTAACCGGATGCTTCTTTTGTCCAGCAGATCAATAATCCTCATAGTAAGACCCCCTTTCTATTCAAACGAATGTGACTTGCGGATTGCTTCTACTTCTTCCCTGGTCGCCAGCTGCTCCGAAAAGGCGCTTGCACTTCCCGTACAGAGTCCCATCTCAAACGCATTCCTATAATCGCCCGATTCCAGAAAACCTGCGAGAAATCCCGCCACCATCGAATCCCCGGCGCCGACCGAATTGACGACCGTTCCCTTCGGCGCGCTGCTCTTGAAAACCGTTCCGTCTTCCGTCACAAGCACCGCTCCTTCTCCTGCCATGGAAACAAGGACATTTCTGGCTCCCCTCTCCTGAAGTTTCTTTGCGTACTCCACCACTTCATCCCGCCCGGTCAGCTCAATGCCAAAAATCTCTCCCAGCTCATGATTGTTTGGTTTTACTAGAAACGGGTGGTACGGCAGGACATTGACGAGCAGGTCCCTCGTCGCGTCCACCACGATTCTCAGTTTCTTTTTCTCGAGATATTTCATAATATCCATATACATGGATTCCGGCATGACAGAGGGAATGCTCCCGGCCAGAACGAGAACGTCTCCATCCTCTAAGCTGTCAAGCTTTTCGTACAGTTTTCGAATATCTTTTTCCTGAATCTCCGGCCCCATCCCGTTAATTTCACTTTCCTCTCTGGAACGGAGTTTCAGGTTGATGCGGGAAATCCCCTCCGGCACTTCGATAAAGTCCGCGCGGATTCCCTGGCATTCCATGAGCCTGCGGATTTCCGCCCCGGTAAACCCGGCAAGAAAACCGAGCGCCGTACTGTCAAAACCAAGATTTTTCAGCACAATGGACACATTGATGCCTTTACCTCCCGCGTAAATGATCTCTTCTTCCGTACGATTGACCCGTCCCAGCTGGAACTCATCGACGCGGACAATGTAATCCAGCGACGGATTGAACGTTACCGTATAAATCATGATCGATTCACCTCCATGATATGTTTGAAGCGGGCGTATTCTTTTCCATCCACTTCTGTCGTTATAATGACTGCATTCGTAAAATCGGCGAATTTCACGCACGAGATCTGCGAAAACTTGCTGGCGTCGCACAGAACGAAGCGTTTGGCGCTGCTTGCCATCGCCGTCCTTTTCACCATCGCCTCCTTCACATCCGGCGTGCTCAAGCCATACTCCGGGCTGACGCCGTTTGCCCCAAAAAAGCCTTTCGTAAAATTGTACTTTTTCAGACTCTCGACTGCCTCATCTCCCACAACCGCTTCTGTCGTCGCCTTAAACTCCCCGCCGAGCAGATACGTCGTATATCCTGCCTCGGAAAGCTTTTTCGCATGACCGACGGCGTTCGTCACAAATACGACCCTCTGTTCGCTCAGATATTCTATCATGAGCTCTGTCGTCGTTCCCGCGTCCAGATACACAAAATCCTCCGCCTCAATGAGAGATGCCGCATATCTGGCAATCGCCCGCTTTTCTTCCTGATTCATGGATTTTCTAAGATGGACATCATCATCTTTCGTGCGGTACAAACGGTCCTTTATCATCGCCCCGCCCCGCACTTTGCTGAGCCGTCCCTGCTCGTCAAGCATGTTTAAATCTCTTCTCGCCGTCGATTCCGATATGTGCAGTTCATCCATCAGATTCTGTGTGGAGACGCTTTTATACTTTTCTACCAGTTCAAGAATCTTCTGCTGCCGCTCTTCCGTCAGCATTCCCTCACCTCCATTATTGTTTTGTTCTAGCCATGAGCAAAACTCTACACATTCAGTATTTATGCAGGTTTGCGAGGCATGGCAACCTCTTATATCACTCC
>CAJTTQ010000041.1 GCA_910579145.1 uncultured Eubacterium sp. | reverse complement strand
AAATAAGAGGTAATATGCTTACACGGCGGACTGTGTTTCCCCTATATCGGACGAATGGCGAAAAACTTTAGGGCTGATTTTGAAATTTCTGTACTGCATTTCTGCCTTTCGTTCCCGAAAAGTGGTCGTTTCGTTCCCTCCGCCCGAAAAACGGAAAATTTCTGCCGATATAAGAAGTGAATGCCTATATGGATTGAGGTGATGGATTTTGGATATTGCAGTTGTGGATGACGAGAAAGCGATCAGGGAGCATATATGCGGGCTGGTGGAGGAACAGCAGCCGGAAAGCCGCATAGAAGCCTATGCCACGGGCGGGGAGCTGCTTGCATCGGGGAAGCGGTTTGACATCGTTTTCCTTGACATACAGAATGAGGTGGTCTACCAGGATTCGAACAGCCGGAAACTATTCTCCCTCGATCTGGGATCAGGCGAAACAAAAGCGTTGGCGCAGTACGGTACGGTTCATGTGTGCTCCGCTATGGAAGGAGAATATTTTTATACGTGCAATTGGACCGAATGCCGGGAAAAAAATAATTTCGAGGATTATGGTATCGAGGTGTTCGGCGCGGATGGGAATAAAGTCGCGGCAATACCTATGGAGGAGGAGATGAGCTGGGAGTACGGCGACGGATGGTATCTTTTTGCCATCGAATTCCATGAAGGGGACCGCACCGTTTCCATCATCGACAAGGATCAGATGTTGAAAGGAGAAACCGAGTGGAAACCGGTGTTGACCATGTCAGGAGAAGATGCGGATAATGAGGGTGATGAGGATTATGTGAAAAATGAGGATTATGCGGGAAACGAGGGTGATGCGTATGAGGATGGAAGCGAGAAGGATTTTATGGAATAAAAAAAGCATGATATTGCTGCTGTTGTTTTTTGTGGTAAATACCGGCCTGTTTTATGATCACTCGATCCGCGGTTACGTTCCGCGCGAGGCAGACGAGATACATAAAGTAGATTTCACCAAAAAGCAGGATGAGATACGGGAGCGGATCGAGGGATGGGAACATGTGCCGATCTTCCAGCACGCGGACCACGCGCGGGAGGATGAGAAAATGCTGCGCGATTACGGCAGGCTCGTATCCGTCCGCGGTACGACGCACCGGGCGGAGGGCATCAGTCTGTGGTTTGCCGCCTCCACGCCCCACTATCTGACGTTGCTCTTTTGCCTCTGGCTCGTGTTCATTACGTTTGAGACGGAAAAAAGCGGATTGTTCCCGCTCGTCTATGCTGCGAAAAGCGGACGATTCCCACTTGCTCTTCGCAGGCTGCGCCTGTATCTGGCGGCCGCGCTGGGCGTCAGTGTACTGTACGGGTGGCCCCTGCTCGCCATCGCCTGCCTGAAAACGGGCAACGATTCCGCCCTTTGGCAGCCGGTGCAGCTTGTAGCGGGACTCGAGAACTGTATGCTGCCGGTCAATGGCATTACGTTTGTGCTCCTTGTGACTGCGCTCTCGGCGTTTGGCATTTTTGCCGTCGTGCTCTTGTTCTGGATGTTCCTGCTGTTGATCCATAACCAGAAGATCGCCTTGACGGTGTGCGGTCTGTTATTCGCGGCGGAATATTTCTTTTTCCGCTGGATTCCGGAGCAGAGCCGGTGGAGCCTGCTCAAATATATCAATATCATGACGATGCTAGACCTTGGCCCCTTGTTCACGGACTACCGTTTGTATACGGTGGGGCCGTTTGTGCTGGAACGGACGACGTGTGTCTGCGCGGCCGTTTTTTTGCTGGCTGGTGTGATGGCCGGCCTCTGTTTCGTTCTTTCGGTCAGGCGGCGGCCGTTTTATCAGAAACAGCTGGTCGAGCGGGTGATCGAATATACGCTCCGCCGCCTGCGCGCCGCGCTGTGCGGCATGCCCGGGCGATGCTGGGAATGGTACAAAATGCTTGTGCCGCAGCGGGGACTGTTCGTGATCGTATTTTTTCTGGCCGTCCTCATACGCGAGGTGTGGCAGCCGGCGTCCGCCGCGCAGCAGATCACGCTCGGGAGCGAGGGAGAGTATATGGCGGATTTTTATGAACAATGGGAGGGCCCGGTGACAGAGCAGGTGCGGGAAGAGATCCAGGCGAGGGAGGAGCAGCTGGAAATGCTGATCGAACAGGGCAATCCCGCGTCCGGGTATTACGCGGCCGGTCTGCGGGTCCTCCACGAACGGATGGATCATATCGAGAAGAACGGGGAAAAGGGATTGTGGCTCGTCGATCCGGGCGGGTATGAATATATACTCGGGCGGAAAGGGGAAGAGAGAGAGATGCAGGCGTCGCTTTTGGTGTTGCTATGTCTGGCGGCGCTCATAGCGGGGATCGTCACATTTGAAAGAAAGTCTGGGATGGAATATGTGCTGCGGACGGCCCGGTATGGGCGGAACCGATTGCAAAAGAGAAAATACGCGGTGATCGTCTCACTGACTGTCCTGTTCTGGCTGGTCGCAAACGGGATGGAACTTTATCATGTGCGGCAGACCTACCCGCTGGGCGGATTTTCTGCCCCTGTAGAAAGCCTGCCCTTTATGGAACCGCTGCCATTTTCTGTTTCCATCGGGACGTACTGCATGCTCGTCTACGGGGTCCGGCTTTTGTGGCTTCTTGTATTTTCTCTTTTGTACACTGAGGCTGCCAGATGGTGCAGCAGCCAGGAAATCGGCATTTTAATCTGTTCGTTCACGCTGCTCCCCTCGATCCTGTATCTGATGGGGATGGAAATGTTTTCCCGTTTTGCGGTGGTAAAACTGATCCATGTTTCCCATTTTTTCCGGCAGGGATATAGCGGCATAGGAAAACAGGCAGCCGCATTTATCCTGACCATATCCGTATTATGGTTCAGCGTACGGTATCACAGCAGACGGTAAATGATGGCGGCGATCACGATGCCGATGATGCTGGCGATCGTAAATTTGATTTTCAGCCCAAATGTCAGGATAAGGACGCCGAGATCCAGTGTCAGGGGCGTGTCCAGTCCGAAGGTTCTCCCGAAAGAGAGCCACGAGAGGGCGGATATGCCGCTGGTGAGCTGGGCGATAAAGCTTCCGAGAACGATTCCTGCCAGAAGGAGCAGGAATAACGACCATGTATTTTTTCCGGTCCTAGCCATAATGTTTCCTCCTTTCGCGCACATCTTATGTACTTCCACAAACAATCCATGAAGCATGTCTGAGTCATAACATTTATCATAATAAACGAAAAATGTAAAAATTTCAACAAAGAAAAAAGGAAATTCCTCTTTCGCGTTGAATTGTTTAAGTGTAGAGGTATTTCTTTTGAGAGGAAAGGATTACATACATGACGTTACGAGAGGAATTTGAAAAGCGGGAGCACGATATATTCAGTCCGTATGCGGCGTTCAGCGACAGCTCGGAGGGAAGGGACGTCTACGAGGAACCGTGTGATCTGAGGACGATCTATCAGAGGGACCGCGACCGGATCCTGCATTCCAAAACGTTCCGCCGGCTGAAAGGAAAGACCCAGGTATTTCTTGCCCCGGAGGGCGACCATTACCGGACGAGGCTGACACATACGTTAGAGGTGTCCCAAAACGCCAGGACTGTAGCAAAAGCGCTGCGGCTCAATGAAGATCTGACCGAGGCGATCGCGCTCGGGCATGACCTCGGGCACACGCCGTTCGGACACGCGGGCGAGCGGGAATTGAACCGCATCTGTTCCGATGGATTCCATCACCAGCGGCAGAGCGTGCGCGTGGTGGAAAAGGTGGAAAAAAACGGAGCGGGACTGAACCTGACAAAAGAAGTGAGAAACGGCATATTGAACCACTCGACGGCGGGATCGCCGGCGACGCTCGAAGGTAAGATCGTGCAGATCTGTGACAAGATCGCCTATGTCAATTCCGATATTGATGACGCGGTGCGCGGACGGGTGATCCGCGAGGAGGATCTGCCGGCGGAATGCGTAAGCGTTCTCGGAAATTCACTGCGGGAACGGCTGAATACGCTGATCCACGACATCGTGATCCACAGTATGGGGAAAGATGATATTATCATGTCGGAGGAGACGAGCGAAGCACTGCGGAAACTCCGCCAGTATATGTTTGAAAACGTCTATATCAATTCGGCGGCGAAGGCACAGGAGGGCAAGGCGGAACGGATGATCCGCCAGCTGTTTGAGTATTATATGGAGCACGTGGAGCAGCTGCCGGAAGAGTATACGAGGATGGTGTGGGAGAAGGGGGAAACGGTGGAGCGTGTCGTCTGCGATTATATCGCGGGCATGACGGATCATTTTGCCGTCACCACGTTTCAGAATCTGATGGTTCCGTCAACGTGGCAGGTTTATTGACATACGAATACGTCAGGGCGGCGTAGCAGCAGGCAGTGAAACGACAGGAAGGTGGACATGTATTACAGCGAAGATGTTGTGGAGGAAGTGCGGCAGCGCAGTGATATCGTCGATGTCATTTCCTCTTATGTAAATTTAAAAAAAAGCGGCAGCAATTTTTTCGGACTCTGTCCGTTTCACAATGAAAAGTCACCCTCTTTTTCCGTTTCCGGGAGTAAGCAGATGTATTACTGTTTCGGGTGCGGTGCAGGGGGGAATGTGTTCACGTTTCTCATGGAGTACGAAAACCTCACGTTCAGGGAGGCGCTCGGACAGCTCGCCGACCGCGCGGGTATGGCGCTGCCGGAGGGGGGAAGTTCCGAGGAAGAGCGGAAACAGCGGGATATGAGGGAGCGGATCCTCGAAATCCACAAGCTCGCCGCCAATTATTTTTACGCGAAGCTGAACTCGGACAGGGGAAAAGGGGCAAAGCAGTATCTGCTCGACAGACAGCTCTCGGAGGAGACGATCCGCCGGTTCGGCCTCGGATATTCAGATAAATACAGTAATGATCTATATCAATACATGAAAAAGAAAGGTTTTGACGATACTATACTAAACCAGACAGGATTATTTACTTTTCATGAAAAATATGGCGCGGGTGACAAGTTCTGGAACCGCGTGATGTTTCCGATCATGGACAAGACGAATAAAGTGATCGCTTTCGGCGGCCGGGTGATGGGCGACGGGAAGCCGAAATACCTGAATTCGCCAGAAACACTTATTTTTGATAAAAGCAGGAATCTGTACGGCCTGAACTTCCTGCACGGGAAACTGGACCACGGCATCATTATCTGTGAGGGGTATATGGATGTTATCGCGCTTCATCAGGCCGGTTTTACAAACGCGGTCGCCTCGCTGGGCACGGCGTTTACCAGCCAGCAGAGCAGCCTTCTCAAACGGTATTCCGATACGGTGTACCTCTGTTATGACAGCGACGGCGCCGGGGTAAAAGCGGCGCTGCGGGCCATTCCGATGTTAAAGGAAGCGGGGATCACCGTGCGGGTCATTGATATGCGCCCGTATAAAGATCCGGATGAATTTATCAAGGCTCTGTCGGCAGAGGAGTTTAAAAAGCGGATCGATGGCGCGGTAAACAGTTTTTTCTACGAGATCGGCGTTCTGCGGCAGCAGTATGATATGGACGATCCGGCAGAAAAAACAAAATTTATGAATGAAGCCGCGAAAAAATGTTTAGCCTTTGAGCAGGAGATTGAACGAAACAATTATATTGAGGCGTTCTGCCGGGAATACGGGGTGCGCACGGACGATTTCAGGCAGCTTGTCCGCCATCACGCAGCGGCGATGGCGGGAATGACGTATCAGAAACGAAGAGAAGAAAGCGGCATACGGAATTATTCTGCGAATAATTCCAGGAATACTTCCGCGAAAGAGAATGGAACTACACGGATCCAGGGTATACTTCTGACATGGCTTGGGGAGGACCTCTCCCTGTTTCCGGCGGTCAGAGAGGTGGTCGGTCCAGAAGATTTTCCGGACGAGCCGTACCGGTCCGTGGCCACGATGCTCTACGAGCAGGCCGAAACGGGGGCGATCTCGCCGGCGACGATCATCAGCCGGTTCGATAGCAAGGAAGAGCAGTCGGTGGTGGCAGGAATCTTCAACCGCCAGGTCAAAGAGGTGAGCGCGCAGGCCGAGCGGGAAAAGGCGCTGAATGAGATGGTTAAGACGCTCAAAAAAGCCAGTTTGGAAAAGCGGAGCAGGGAAGTTACGGATATGAATGAACTACAGAATCTCATTCTGGAGAAAAAGAAACTGGAACATTTGCATATTACAATTCAGAAGTAAGATTGGAGGAAGCTATGAAGCAGAATAAGGATACGGTAGACGAGCAGGCACAATTTATGGAATCACTGAATGCCTTGGTGGAACTGGGAAAGAAAAAAGACGGGGTTTTGGATTTCCGCGACATCAATACGCTGTTCAAAAACATGGATCTGGATGGTGATAAGTCCGAAAAGATTTTGGACTATCTCGAGCAGAACGGCATTGTGGCAATGGTGCCGGACAGTGATGCGGATGACGATATCATACTGGATGTTGACGATGAGCCGACGGAAGAAGAATTGGAAAACATCGAATTTACGGTGACAGACGGTGTCAGCATCGAAGATCCGGTGCGGATGTATCTGAAAGAGATCGGAAAAGTGCCCCTCCTTTCTGCGGATGAAGAGGTAGAACTGGCAAAGCGTATGGAAGAAGGCGATTCCGATGCAAAAAAGAGACTGGCAGAAGCGAATTTACGACTTGTTGTCAGCATCGCCAAGCGCTATGTCGGGCGTGGAATGCTGTTCCTTGACCTGATCCAGGAGGGAAATCTCGGACTGATCAAGGCCGTGGAAAAATTTGATTACCGCAAGGGCTATAAATTCAGTACGTATGCGACCTGGTGGATCCGTCAGGCCATCACCCGCGCCATCGCGGATCAGGCGCGTACGATCCGTATTCCGGTCCATATGGTAGAGACGATCAACAAGCTGATCCGTGTGCAGCGCCAGCTTCTGCAGGAACTGGGGCGCGAGCCGTATCCAGAAGAGATCGCAAAGGAGATGCAGCTTCCGGTCGAGCGCGTCAGGGAGATACAGAAGATCTCACAGGAGCCTGTTTCGCTTGAGACGCCGATCGGCGAGGAAGAGGACAGCCACCTCGGTGATTTCATCCAGGACGACAATGTGCCGGTGCCGGCAGAAGCGGCGGCCTTTACCCTTCTGCGCGAACAATTGAGCGAAGTGCTGGATACGCTGACCGAGCGGGAACAAAAGGTACTGCGCCTCCGGTTCGGACTGGACGACGGACGGGCGCGCACGCTCGAAGAAGTGGGAAAAGAATTTGATGTGACGAGGGAGAGGATCCGTCAGATCGAAGCAAAAGCCCTGCGCAAACTCCGCCACCCGAGCCGCAGCAGAAAACTGAAGGATTATCTGGATTGATGATATCAGAGCGAATAAAGCTGTCCGAACGGCTGCGGATGAATGTATCCCTCGTCCCCAATGGGGCCCGGGTGGCGGACATTGGCTGCGACCACGGCTATGCGTCGATCTGGCTCGTAGAGCACGGGACCGCGCAGACGGTCATCGCGATGGATGTCAACGAGGGGCCGATCCGGAGGGCGAGAAAGCATATACGGCAGATGGGACTGGATTCCCGTATCGAGTGTCGGAAAAGTGACGGACTGGAAAAACTGTGTTCCGGAGAGGTCGATACGCTTTTGATCGCCGGGATGGGCGGCCCGCTTATGATTCGGATCCTCCGGGAAGGGGCAGCAGTCATGCAGGATGTCCACACTCTTATTCTACAACCGCAGTCTGAATTAGCTGAGGTGAGAAAGTTTTTGATCGGGCAGGGGTTTGTTCCGGTGGAAGAAAAAGCATGTTTCGATGACGGAAAATATTATTTTGCGATATGTGCCAGACGGCGGGAAACCGGGGAAGGTGAGCGCTGGGAAGAGGAATGGCAGTATCGGTATGGTACATATTTGGTGAAAAAACGTGATCCCGTTTTAAAACGTTACTTGTGTAAAGAGAAGGGAAAATACGAAGAGATCCTTAACAATTTTGCCCCGGGACAGGCACAGGCCGAACCGGGAGCAGAACTGCGGCATAAAATAAACGAGATCGATAAATGCCTTGCACAGATGTCTGCAGGTGAGAAAGGTTAGGTGTAACATTTGGAAGAGATCAAGGTAATGGTCAATGGGAGGCCGATGTCCTGTGAAGCCGGGACGACACTGCAGGAACTTGCGGTACAGTACGATGAACAGACTGACGGGTGGCCTGCCATCGTGGCCAAAGTGGACGGGGTGGTAAAAGAACTTTGGAATTCCGTAACGGAGAAATGCGAGATCCGGTTTTGTACGTATCAGGATGTAGAGGGGAAAAAAGCATATGTGAGAGGCATTACGATGATCATGCTCAAGGCCTTTTACAAAGAGGTGCCGAAAGACCAGTTCGAGAAGATCACCGTAGAAAACAGCCTGGACACCGGATACTACTGTACGCTGTCCGGCGGCGTGGAGATTACGGATGAACTTCTCGCCAAAGTAGAAAAACGGATGCGCAAGTATGTAGATGACGACGTGGTATTTGACAAAAAAACAATGAATGTGGAAAAAGCGATCAAGCTCTTTCACGAGAGGAAGATGTATGATAAGAGCAACCTCATGAAATACCGCAGAAGTTCCAAAGTCAATATATATAAACTCGGCAAGGTCATGGATTATTTTTATGGCCCGATGCCATACAGTACCGGTATGCTCCAGGCATTCCGGCTGGAAAAGTTCGATAAAGGATTTGTCTTTGTCGTTCCGAAATCGTCGGAGCCAGGCGTGCTTCCTTCGTTCGTGCCGAGTATGAAACTGCATCAGACGATCACCGAGACGTCGAAATGGGGCGTCCGGCTGGGGGTAGAAAATGTCGGACAGCTCAATGATATCATTGTCAACGGCGGGATGCGCGACCTGATGCTCGTGCAGGAGGCGCTGCATGAGAGGAGGATCGGCGGTATCGCGGAACGCATCGCCTCGACTGGAAAGATCAAGGTCGTGACGATCGCCGGCCCGTCTTCCTCTGGAAAGACGACGTTTTCGTACCGTCTGTCGGCACAGTTAAAGACGCTGGGACTCAAACCGCATCCGATCGCGATGGATGATTACTTTGTGAACCGTGTGAATACTCCGAAGGGAAAAGATGGAAAATATAATTATGAATGTATCGAAGCGATCGATGTCGCACAGTTTAATGAGGATCTGGAAAAACTGCTTGCCGGCGAGGAAGTACAGCTTCCCACGTACAACTTCATCACGGGGGAGAGGGAGTATAACAAACCAGTGATGCAGTTAGATCCGGACGAGGTGCTGATCATCGAGGGTATTCACGGGTTAAATGACAAATTGACCGAGCGGGTTATGCCGGAGAACAAATTTAAAATCTATATCAGTGCCCTTACGACACTGAACATTGATGAACACAACCGGATTCCGACCTCGGACGGAAGGCTTTTGCGGCGCATCATCCGCGACGCCAGGACGAGAGGGCATGAGGCGCAGACGTCGATCGCCATGTGGAAATCTGTGCGGAGCGGGGAGAGCGAAAATATTTTTCCTTTTCAGGAGAAGGCGGACGCGATGTTCAATTCATCGCTCGTCTATGAGTTTTCCGCCTTGAAACAATACGCGGAGCCTCTTTTATTTAAAGTGCCGCGCGGCAGCGAGGAGTACGCGGAGGCGCAGAGGCTTTTGAAATTTTTGGATTACTTCCTCGGAATCAATCCAGAGGAAGTGCCGCTGAATTCGATTGTCAGGGAATTTATCGGCGGCGGGATATTATTAGAGTGAAGTAGAAAGTATGAGCAGCACAGATGATCGCACCTGTCCGTACCGAAAGGTCTCAGGTGAGGAAAGTCCGAGCTTCACAGGGCAGGATGCCGGATAACGTCCGGTGGAGGTGACTCCCAGGCCAGTGCAACAGAAATAAACCGCCGGCCGTTATAGCCATCAGGCCATGACGGCCGGTAAGGGTGGAAAGGCGAGGTAAGAGCTCACCGCCTTTCTGGTAACAGAAAGGGCACATGTAAACCCCATCCGAAGCAAGACCGAACAGAGAGCGATACGGCGGCCCGTCGTGCTTTCGGGTAGGTCGCTAGAGCCTGTTGGTAACAGCAGGTCCAGATAGATGATCATCCAACGACAGAACTCGGCTTATCGTGCTGCTCATTTCTTATATTTTGGCGGGTTTTAGATTTTAAAACAAGAAACGCCATCATAAAAAATAGTAAATAAAAAATGAGAAAAATTGAGAGGAAGATATGGAGGAACGATATCAGTTGGCACAGGAGCGGATCCGTCAGATCCTCAACGAGGATGGCGGGGACGGGACATACCGTGCTTATTGTCACAATGCGGCAGAACTGTTCCAGTCACTGGATCAGGTATACTGTGCCGTGCAGGCCGGAATCGACGAGGTTCCGGTGGAAACATTGAAAGAATGGAACCGTGTGTTATATGAGGACATTAGGGATGGGAACTATGAACATTCCTATGCCAATCCCCGCGTCTGCTGCGAGCAGTTTGGAAAAGAGGAAGGCGGCGTTCTCTGCAGCCTGTACAGCCGGTTTCGCGACGGGATTGACGACGCCTATGACGGGGACAGGGAATCGCTTGTCCTTTTGATGGAATTATTTTTACAGGTGTATACAGTGCTCACGACCGAGCAGGACGCGGCCAGGTGGCTAAAGGAAACGCTGTATTATTACGTACACGATTACGATGAGTATTATACGGAAAAGAATATCCGCAAGCTCCTTGATCCGTCGAGGGACAGACTGGTGAACATCGTCATGGAGAGTGACTTGGAAGACGACAGATACCTGTACTATTACGGCGAACATATCACGGACAATGAAATACGTACCGCGCGCTATATTGGCTCGCTCCCACAGGAGACGATCGCGCGGATGGCGCGGACATTTACCGAAGGGTACCGCCAGGGATTTATCGCGGCAGGGATCGATCTGTCGCAAAAGGAGACGGTAGGGATCCGTTATAATATCGGGTTTGAGCGCGTGATCCGGGAGTCGGTGCGGCTGTTCGCGAAAATGGGACTCGTACCGGTCATTTTTAAGCAGTCCAACACGAGGGCGGTCGGCGTGTGTACGACGCCGGCCAACAAACAGTATATGTATGATCATCGGTTTGATGACGCGCTTTATCTCAATCATGCCCTCGTCAAAGAAAAACTGGCCCATGTGGAAAAGGCGTTTGAAGCACACCGGGAGCTGGCGGGGAAATTTGCCGGGCCTGCGCTGATGGAAGTGTTCGGTGAGAAATTATTTGTTCCGCAGAAAAAGCCGGAAAGCCTGTCATATACGCCGGAACAGCAGAAATTGTCGGTCGGATACCGAAGAGATTACGCCCTCATACAGAGCCGGTATATCAAGGAAGAGGAGCGGAGTTTTACGATCATCGCTTTTCCGATCCCGGAGATTGGGGAAGATTTTGAAGAAATTTTTGCGGAGACGATCAAATTGAATACGCTTGACATGGGGTTGTACCGCAAGATCCATCAGGCGCTGATCGACGCGCTGGATCAGGGAGACCGGGTTCATATTACCGGCCGGGGAGAAAACCAGACGGATCTCACCGTGAAGCTTCACGAACTGAAAGATCCGCAAACGGAAACGAATTTTGAAAACTGTCTGGCCGATGTCAATATCCCGGTGGGAGAGGTCTTTACGTCCCCGGTACTCAAAGGAACGAACGGCGTTCTCCATGTGACAAAGGTGTATTTAAACGAACTTCGGTATGAGGATCTGCGCATGGAATTTGAGGACGGGATGATCAGCGGTTACAGCTGTTCAAATTATGACTCGGAAGAGGAAAATAGATCGTATATCCGGGAAAATGTCCTCTATAACCGGGAGACGCTTCCGATGGGGGAATTTGCGATCGGCACGAATACGACGGCGTATAAGATGGGAAGGAAATATGGTATCGAGGCCAAACTCCCGATCCTGATCGCGGAAAAAACAGGCCCGCATTTCGCGGTCGGCGATACGTGTTATGCGATGAGCGAAGATGTCGTGCTCCATAACCCGGATGGCAAAGAGATCGTCGCCAAGGAAAATGAGTGCTCGGCACGGCGCCACACGGACATTGAAAAGGCATATTTTAACTGTCATACGGACATTACGATCCCGTATGATGAGCTGGGCGACATTGTCGTTCTCACAAAGGACGGCAGGGAGATCGCCCTGATCCGCGACGGAAGGTTTGTGCTTGCGGGAACGGAAGTACTAAATGATATGGAATGATGCGGGGACGATATGGAATAATGCAGGATGGCAGGGGCCGGAAAACGGCGGAGCGATCCAGAGCATAAAAATAACAAAAAAGAAAAGAGGATAATCATGACAAAAGTAGGAATTTTAATGGGCAGCGATTCCGATCTGCCCGTGATGCAGAAGGCGGCTCAGATGTTGGAGAAATTTGGGATCGGGTACGAGATGACGATCATATCCGCGCACCGCATGCCGGATGTCTTTGTGGATTACGCGACAAAGGCGGAGGAGCGGGGCATTGAGGTCATCATCGCCGGCGCCGGCGGAGCCGCTCATCTGCCGGGCATGTGCGCGGCACTGTTTGACCTTCCGGTCATCGGTATCCCGATCCACACGAAATCGGTGGGCGGTGTGGACAGCCTGTACTCGATCGTGCAGATGCCATCCGGTATCCCGGTCGCTACGGTCGCCATTGACGGCGCCGCCAATGCCGGTATCCTGGCGGCGAAGATCCTTGCCGTGTCGGACAGGGAACTGCGGAAAAAGCTGAAAGACTATAAGACCGAGATGAAAGACGGTGTGTCCGCAAAAGCGGAAAAACTCGAGAAGATCGGGTATGAGGAGTACATCAGACAGATGTAGGAAACATGCGGTCTGTCGGGTTGGATCATACAGATTGTTTCTGACAGATTGCAGTTGCAGGATCAGATCTGCCGGATGAGACAGAGCAGGAGCGATTCCCAAAATGGGGTGTCCTGTTCTGTTTTTTCGTCCCATAACACATATTGCTGTTTGGATTTATAGCAGGAGCGGAACAAAAGAAGGTCTTCTGTGGAGACATCTTTTGGAATGGGAATAAATGCACCTTCTTTTTTTACCTGACAGTTGGATGCCTTGGCCTGTTCGCGGAACCGGGCTTCTACATAAGTGCCCACGCTTTTATGGACGGCAGTATCTTCTGCCGGCAGATAATAATAATCTTTGTAGTTCGGGAAAAAATGACAGAGAGTTCCCTCCGATAACGGGATGCGAAGCAGGATGCGGTTTTTCTCAAATTGAACGGAAAATCTGTCCGGTTCGCTGTTCCGAGAAAGTGAAGGCTGTTCCTGGCTCGGTCCACCGTTCCGAGAAAGTGCATGCTGTTCCTGGCACAGTTGGCCTTCCCGGAAAAGCGAAAAAGGCGCGGCAGCAGACATTCGATAGACGGCCTGGACTGTATGGCCGGATGTTTTCACGTTTTCTAACACGGCAGGGCAGCGATAGGCGAGGAGGCCCGCGGATAAATAGGTGCCGGCCAGGTCTTCCCTGTTGTGCAAAAGAAGTTTTTGACGTTCGGATTCCATCGCTTCGTTATCCCGGAAATATTTTCTCTGCATAAAATTAGAATAGACCTGGATGCAGTCCCTGCCCGACAGACGGTCTGTCCGCGCGAAACCGACGAGTGTTTCGACCGTGGCTAGTTTCAGGTCCGGCGTATGAAAAAGGGATTTCAGCGCGCGTATTTCGCGGAACACATCAAAACTTTTTATGTGCTGGAACGGAGAGGGCAGATCCAGTTTGCGGCACTTTTTTTCTATGTAGGGGATATCAAAACCGGAGCCGTTGTAATGAACGAGCGTCGTAAAACCGGACAGAAACCGGGTAAAAGCATCAATGATATCCTTTTCGCTTATATAATCGTCGGCGAACCATTGTCTCGTATGGAAAAGGCCGTCCCCGGCATCCTGCCAGAGAACGCCGATCAGATAAAGGGAAGAAACGTTCGGGGAAAGTCCCGTCGTCTCGATATCGAAAAAACAAAAGCGTTCGTTCTTGTCCTGAGAGCACGCCGAGAGGACATCAAGCGCATCGTTTTGGAATGGGTGCGTTTGGTCAAATGTTTGCATGGAAGTGTTACCCCCTGTTTGTTCAGATCATTGATATCGTCCATGTCAGTATATCATTTCTGCGCGAATAAGTCCAATGTGTGAAAGGCGGTTATTTATATTTTTTAGAGCATTTGGGAAAACTATTGTAAAGTTATCGTGGAAAAATTTTCAATCCTGTGTTATGATAAGCTATAAGCGTAAAAATAGAAAAGAAAAAATAGCAGGAAGGATACGACATGATTACGAAAAAGAAAGGAAGATTAAAAAAGCTAAAAGGAAGGATGCAGGGAAGCCTGAGCGGTTTTTTCCGGGCCTGCATCGTGGGCGCTCTCGTCTTACTGCAGTTTGCGATCATTGTTCTGACACCGTTTCTGTTTCGTGAGTATGCCGTGCAGTTTTATATTTTGATCGAGCTGTCGGGGATCTTTGGCATATTGGCCCTCACGAATGACAGCCGGAATTATTCATATAAATTCTCATGGCTCTGTATGATTTTGATTTTTCCGATTTCCGGACTGATCATGTTTAACCTCTGGGGAAAGGTTGGAAAGAAAAATAAGTTAAACAAAGCAATCGCGGCTCAGATCAAGCATACTGACAGATGGCTCGTTCAGGATCCGGAGGTGGCGCGGGAATTTTCAGATGCGCATCCGGTTTCTTCGCGTATGTCAAAATATATGACCGCAAAAGGCTCTCCGATCTTTAAAAACAATACCGCGGAGTATTACGCGTTTGGGGAAGAAGCGTTTGAGGACTTGTTCGAGGATCTGGAGCACGCGGAGTCTTTTGTTTTTCTGGAATTTTTTATTGTGGCGGAAGGGGCGATCTGGGATCAGATCCATGAAATCCTGCTGCGCAAAATAAAAGAGGGGGTCGAAGTTAAATTTTTGTACGACGACTTCGGCGCCATGTTCCGTACCGGCAAACATTTTGCGTCCAGGCTGCGGGCAGAAGGGTTTGAGGTCGAGGTATTTAATCCGATCCACAAATATGCGAGCAAGCTGTACATGAACTTCCGGGATCACCAGAAGATCGTGATCATCGACGGGAATATCGGATACACGGGCGGTTTTAATATCGCGGATGAATATGCCAACCTGATCGAGCGGTTTGGTGTATGGAAAGATGCGGGAATCCGTATCCAGGGGGATGCGGTGTGGGGACTGACGATCGCCTTTCTGGAAATGTGGTCCGTGTGCGCGTACAAGCAAAAGCTTGATATCGAATCCTACCGTCCAAGCGCCGCGTTTCCAGAGACGAAGATGTACTGCCATGTCCTTCGGGACGGGCCGGCGCTCAGTCCACAGAGTTTTGTGGGAAGTGTGTATAAGCAGATGATGAATTACGCGGGGAAGATTCTGTATGTCATGACACCTTATCTGATCTTAGAGGAAACACTCATACAAAGTCTGATCGAGGCGAAATGCCGGGGCGTGGATGTGCGTATCATCACGCCGAGCATTCCGGATAAAAAACATGTGAAATGGCTGACGGAGTACAATTATGGGATCCTGTTGGCGTATGGGATACGCATCTACGAGTATACCCCGGGATTTATCCACTCAAAAGTGGTCATGTCCGAACACTGTGCCGTCGTCGGAACGATCAATTTGGATTACCGCAGTTTTTATCTGCATTACGAAAATGGTGTGTGGGTGTATGACAGTGAATTTTTAACGCATATCCATAAGGATTTTGAGGATACGTTTGCAGTGAGCCGCGAAATAAGTTATGAGGAGTGGCTGGACCGGCCGTTCATGCGAAAGGCGGTCCAGCATGTACTAAAAGTATTTTCTACTCTTGTATGACAGGCAGAAATGGGGAATGATATGATACACTTTATAAAAGGCGTGTTAGATACGGTTGGCGAAAATCAGATCGTTGTGGAAAACCAGGGCATGGGATTTGAAATCATGGTCCCGATGTCCGTCGTATCTGCGCTGCCGCCGGCGGGACATGAAGTAAAGATCTATACATATATGTATGTGCGCGAGGACTGCCAGCAGCTTTTTGGCTTTCTCACGAAAGATGAGCTCGCGATGTTTAAACTGCTCATTACGGTGAGCGGCATCGGGCCGAAAGGCGCGCTCGGTATTTTATCGGTCATGGATGCGGATGCCCTGCGGTTTGCCATTCTCGCAGACGATGCCAGGAGTATATCCAAAGCGCCAGGCATCGGAAAAAAAACGGCTGGCAAGCTTATTTTGGAATTAAAAGATAAGATGGACTTTGAGGAAGCGGTGGAAGGCGTTTTAGATAGAGGAGCGGCTGGCGGCGCCGAGGGAGCAGCTTTTTCCAGCGATGGCGGATCGGCGGTAAACGAGGCCGTGCAGGCGCTTGTGGCACTCGGATACACGGGCACCGAGGCGATGAAGGCCGTAAAGAAGGTGTCTGTCACGCCGGAAATGACAGTGGAGGACATACTGAAGGCCGGACTGAAGAACATATAAAAGGAGAGGGATATGGAAAAACGTGTGATTTCAACCGATGTCATGGAAGAGGATTATAAGATTGAAAATAGTCTCCGGCCGAAACTTCTCCGTGATTATATCGGGCAGAAAAAGGCGAAAGAAAATCTGAAGGTTTTTATCGAGGCGGCGAAGGAGAGAGGGGAAGCGCTCGACCACGTTTTGCTATATGGCCCGCCGGGACTCGGAAAAACGACGCTTGCCAGTATCATCGCCAATGAGATGGGGGTTCACTTAAAGATCACGTCCGGGCCGGCGATCGAGAAACCGGGGGAGATCGCGTCCATCCTCAACAATCTGCAGGAGGGCGACCTGCTTTTCGTCGATGAAATCCACCGGCTGAACCGTCAGGTGGAAGAGGTTCTGTATCCGGCGATGGAGGATTTCGCGATTGATATTGTGATCGGGAAAGGTGCCTCGGCGCGGAGCATCCGTCTGGATCTGCCGCGGTTTACACTGGTGGGGGCGACGACGCGTGCCGGGATGCTGACGGCTCCGCTCCGAGACCGGTTTGGGGTCGTAAATAAGCTTGAATTTTATACGGTGGAGGAACTGACGACGATCGTCAGGCGGTCGGCAGGCGTGTTCCACGTTGAGATCGACGAGATGGGGGCGGTTGAGATCGCTAGACGTTCCAGGGGGACACCGCGGCTTGCCAACCGGCTCTTAAAGCGGGTAAGGGATTTTGCGCAGGTAAAGTACGATGGAAGGATCACGCGGGAGGTCGCTGATTTTGCCCTGGATCTGCTGGAAGTCGATACATTCGGACTTGATAATACCGACCGTGAAATCCTGATGACGATGATCGATAAATTTACCGGCGGCCCTGTGGGACTGGAGACGTTAGCGGCAAGTATCGGAGAGGACAGCGGTACGATCGAGGACGTCTATGAACCGTATCTCATACAAAATGGATTTCTCGCGAGGACGCCGCGAGGACGCATGGTAACAGAGAAAACATATCAGCATTTTGGACTCGAAATGCAGGACTAAGAAGGCGCGCCGCAAAGACTTGTATGTATGATGGAAAAAGGCGTGCGTGAATGGAGGAAAACAATGGCGAATACAAATGCGGTAAAAGATCCGAAGAATGGCGTGGTGTCGTGCTGGGTGTGTACGGGCGTGCTTATTTTTGCGGATGTATTCCGGATCATGATGCTCGGACCGAACCACAATGTGGCGAACTGGGTATTTCTTGTTCTTATCGTGATCTGGGTGATCATTTCAATCGTGGAAACTGTGAAATATAAGAAGGAAAAGAATAAAAAGTGAGGGGAGATTGACGGAAATGCAAAGACAGACGGAGGAACAGATTGCGATGCGTGTTTCCAGAAACAGCATTATCGTCAACCTGATCCTTTCCATCGGAAAATTTATTGCCGGTGTTGCCGGGAATTCGGCGGCTATGGTTTCGGATGCCGTGCATTCCGCATCGGATGTGTTCAGTACGGTCATTGTCATGATCGGCGTCCGCATTTCGGGAAAAGAATCGGATCAGAACCATCAATACGGCCACGAGCGCCTGGAGTGCGTGGCGGCCATCCTGCTGGCGGTCATCCTTGCCGGTACGGGACTTGGCATCGGTTATCAGGGGGTTCTTGTGATCTTGTCGGGAGATCATAGCCATATAACGGTTCCGACCATACTTCCCCTCGCTGCAGCTCTCTGTTCGATCGCCGTAAAAGAGGGGATGTACTGGTATACGATCGCGGCCGCGAAAAAAATAAAGTCGGGCGCGTTAAAAGCGGACGCGTGGCACCACCGGTCGGATGCGCTTTCTTCTGTCGGCAGTTTTGCCGGCATATTGGGCGCGAAGCTCGGTATTCCTGTGCTGGATCCGGTTGCCAGTATCGGGATCAGTATTTTTATCCTGAAAGCGGCGTATGATATATTTATGGATGCCGTTGGGAAGATGACCGACGAGGCATGTGACGACCAGACCGTGGAACAGATGCGGCAGTGTGTCCTGGAGCGGGACGGGGTACTCGCGATCGACGATATTAAGACGAGGATGTTTGGCAATAAAATATATATGGATATTGAAATCGAATGTGACGGCAATATGACATTGTTTGAAGCGCACGCGATCGCGGAGGATGTCCATGACCGGATCGAGCAGGATTTTCCGGCCGTAAAGCACTGTATGGTACATGTCAATCCGAATTATGTGATGTAAACCGTTACGGGAAATTTAAAAACTTGTCACGGAATGTTCATATATGACGTGTAGGATAGCTAGTGTATTGTACCGTTCATTTTAAGCGATTTGGCGAAATATGAACGATACAATGCACTAGTGTCAGGATCTTTACATCCAGATAACAAAAAAAGGAGGGTGTGCTTATGCGGTTTCGCGATCGGTTGCAGCACATGATGTACGGCAGATACGGGCAGGATCAGCTCGGGATGTTTTGTTTCGCTGCATATATTGTAATGTGGATCATATCCATGTTTTTCCGGGGGACAGTATTTGCCCTCGTGTTAAACACGCTTGATCTGGTTTTTGTGGCAGTGTATTTTTTTCGTTTCTTTTCAAGGAATATCTATAAAAGGCAGATGGAAAATCAGAAGTTTTTATCGATCTGGAACCGGGTGAAAAACTTTTTTAAATTTTACCATCTCCGTTTTCAGGAGCGGAACGGTGTGAAAAAACTGTACCGCTGTCCCAAATGCCATCAGGTCATACGCGTGCCGAAAGGACGGGGGAAGATAGCGATCTCGTGTCCAAAGTGCCGGTTTGAATTTATCAAGAGAACGTGAGGGAATGGACGAAAAAAATGTTTGGGTATGTGATGGCGAACAAGCCGGAATTAAAAGTCCGGGAATTTGAGCGCTATAAAGGTTTTTACTGCGGACTTTGCCAGAGGCTGAAACAAAGAAATGGGATAGCGAGCCAGCTTACGCTTACGTATGACATGACGTTTCTCATCCTTCTTTTGTCCTCGCTGTATGAGCCGGCAGAACAAAAAGAGCGCCGGCGCTGCCTCATCCACCCGGCGAAAAAGCAGCATATGATCTGCAATAAGATCACGGACTACGCGGCGGATATGAATGTTTTGTTATCGTATTACCACTTTCTGGATGACTGGGTGGATGAACGCAAATATTCGGCGCTGTTTGCCTCCAGATTGTTTCATAAAAGGGCAGGGAAGATAGCGGCGGAGTATCCCCGCCAGTCGGAGGTGATTCGATCGAGCCTGGAAAAGCTGGCCCGGCTGGAACAGCAGGGTGTGGCGGAGTTAGATGAGATCAGCCGGCCGTTTGGGGAATTGATGTCCGAGCTGTTTGTGTACAGGAGCGATGCGTTTGAGCCGATCTTGAGGCGGCTTGGCTTCTTTATCGGAAAATATATCTACCTGCTGGACGCCTATCTGGATCGGGAGGAAGACCGGAAAAAGGGAAATTTTAATCCGCTTCTTGTTTCCGAACAGCCGCGCGGCGGTGAAACGATTGATGAATGGATGCCGCGCGTACTGGATGATACGATGCGGGAGGCCGTCATAGAGTTTGAAAAGCTGCCGCTCGAGAGGGATCTGCCGATCCTGCGCAATATTGTATACGAGGGAGTCCGGATCCAGTTGATGAAAGATTTGCAGAAGATGGAGGAGAGGGAAAAAAATGATGAATGATCCATATAGCATACTGGGCGTGAGCCGCGGTGCCAGCGATAAGGAGATCAAGAGGGCATACCGGAACCTGAGCCGGAAATACCATCCGGATTCGTTCGCGAACAGTCCGAGAGCCGAGGCGGAAGCGGCGGCGGATAAGTTTAAACAGATCCAGGAAGCGTATAATCAGATCGTGAGTGAGCGGTCCGGCCAGACGTCAGGAAATTATGGATATGGCGGCTATGGCAGGAATGGCGCCGGTCAGTCGTATTCCGAAGAGGACCAGCATCTGATGGCGGCGATGAACTATATCCGGGCCAGACGGTTTAACGAGGCCCTGCATGTTCTGGACGGGATCGAGAACCACAATGCGCGCTGGTACTATTTTAGTTCCGTGGCAAATATGGGACTTGGAAATAACGTGACGGCCAAAGACCATGCGCAGAAGGCGGTAGAACTGGAACCTGATAATATGGAGTTCAGGCAGTACTACCAGCAGCTTGTCAATGGAGGCGGTTACGGTTCGTTCGGCAGTCCGTTTGGCGGCGGTTATGGCGGCGGTTACGGGGGATATGGAGGTTACGGGAATTATGGAGGCTACGGCGGGAGTTATAACTCATGCGGCACCGGAAATTTGTGCTGTGACCTCTGGTGTGCCGATTCCCTTTGTGAATGTATGGGAGGGGATTTGTGTTCATGCATCTGAATCAGACACGCGCGGCCGCTGGGACAGCGCTCATGGCGGCGCTGAGTACGATCCTTCTTTTGCTGGGTACTTTTATTCCGGTCAATACGCTGTTCTTTACGGCGATGGCCGCTTATCTCATCGGTTACACGATCAGCAGATACGGGTTGAAATACGGGGCTGCCCAGTTGGTCCTATGTGTGCTGCTTGATTTTTTCCTGAACCCGGATAAGGTTCACTGGGGGCTGTATCTATGCCTGGGCGGTTATATTTTCTTGTGTGAGCTTGTGTTCGCAAAATGGAACCATATCGAGGATCAAAAGAAAAAACTCCGCTTCCAGCTGGTCTGCAACTGGGGGTTGTTTCAGGTTATTTTTGTGCCGATACTCTTATTTTTCCGTTCCTTTTTTCCGATGTTTGACATGCCAGCAGGCACGTTTCTTTTATGGCAAGGCGTACCGCGTATTTATAAGCATGCTGCGGGAGCGGAAACTTTAAGGAAGAATTTGGAGAGATGGTTAAGTTTTTTAGTTCATTCGCCGAAATAATTAAAAGAAGCAAACTATGTTTTTGGTTATGAAAGGAGTCAGACTATGAGTTATAATGCATGGATGCCATTACAGGGAACGAACACACAGCAGACGACCGGAAAAAATTATGGCTATTCGGCGAAAAAGAGCACGAAGAGCACGAGGAATGCGGACAAGTCAACGAATATGGATTCGATGTGGAAACTTGCCGCAGAGAGTTATGAGCCATCGGCTGCTGCGAAACAATATCGCACGAACCAAACTTCTGCCAGAAAGACCGGCGCTGCCGATTTTAATTTAAGTAACAAGGCCAAAAAACTTTTGGAAGAGTTAAAAGAGAAATATTCAAACATGGATTTCTATGTGGCTTCGTATTCGAGTGACGAGGAGGCACAGAGTTATCTGAACCGCGGCAGCAAGGAGTACAGCGTCCTGATCGATCCGGAGACTCTTGAGGCGATGGCAAATGATGCCGACGTCAGAAAGCAGTATGAAGATGTACTGGCCGGTGCCGGAGGCAAATTTGAAGAGATGAAAGAAGAACTCGGAGAAGATGCCGATCAGGTAAAGAGTTTTGGAATTTCTATTGACAGCAAAGGAAATGTTTCTTATTTCGCGGAACTGGATAAGATTAGCGAGTCCAGACAAAAGCAGGTAGAGAGCGCCAAATCGAAGAGAGCTGAAGAGAAGGCGAAGGCTGCAAAAGAAGCGAAAAAGGAAGAGGCAAAAGAGCGTATGGAAGAGTGGAAATCCGGTAATACTGAGTTTGTAAAAGCAGATTCGATGGAGGAACTGATCGCGAAGATCAAGGATTATATGTCGGGAGCGAATTAGGTCGACATGAGGATGTACGCAGATTGCGATGCGATATGTCCAACCCGAATGTGCCATCGGGTTGGAGAAGGGGGATGTGGCATTCGGGCGAAGTCTCGGGTGTCTCATCCTTTCTCTATTTTATCATATTGGAAGTGAGGGATTTTTGTGGTAGAAGCGACGGTTAGCGGAGTTGTTAGTATTGAGGGAAGAATTTTACTTGTGCGCCATACGTACGGCGTAGCGAAAGGCAGGATCCTGCTTCCGGGCGGTCATGTGAAACCGGGGGAGATGGCGGAAGAGGCCGTTTCACGGGAAATTTTGGAGGAGACCGGTGTTTTGGCGCGCCCTTTGGGACTGATCGGCACACGGATCAAAAAGGACGAGTGGCTTCTTTTGTACCGCATGCAGTATGTGAGCGGGACGCCTGCCACCGATGGGTATGAGAACAGCGAGGTGCTTTTACTCCCGCCGGAGGAGGCGGTAAAACGGGAGGACATCATGCCGCTGAGCCGTGAACTGTGCCGCGCGGTCTGGCGGGAGACGGTGATCGAATTTCCGTATAACCCGGAGCTGAAATTTCAGGGGATTCCTGATGCGGAGTATATGATATATGGGTTTTAGGACGGATTTTTCTTGCAAAATGAGAGGGAAGCGCCTATACTGTAGGTAAAGGAAGTAAAGAAATCAAAGATGCCAAAGGAGGGAATGGCAGATGGAAATTGCAAAAATATCGAGCAAGGGGCAGATTACCATACCCATATCCGTAAGAAACCGCTTGCATTTGAATACCGGGGACAAGGTACTGATACTGGAGGAAAACGGAAGGTTTTATATCGAGAATGCGGTAAACATGGCATTCCAGCAAGTGGAGGAGGGGTTCCGAGGTGCAGCGGCAGAGGCCGGATTCCAGTCTGAGGAACAGATGCAGGAATATGTGAGGGAAATCCGGGAAGAGCGCAGGGGGAGATAATAGATGAGGATTATGCTGGATACGAATATACTGATTTCCATCATTTTCTTTCCTTCTGGAGTGACGAGGGAATTTACCAGACAGGTGGGACTTGGAAACCGGATTGTATTATGTGACTATGTAATTGAAGAACTGCGGCTTGTAGTAGACCGGAAGTTCCCAGAACGAGCAAAGATTTTGGAGCAGTTTTTCTATGAATTGCCGTTTGAACTGGTCTACACGCCAAAGGACTTAAATATGGAAGATTTTCCTGTGGTGAGGGATAGCAAGGATACGCCTATACTTGCCACTGCCATTTTGGAAAATATTGACATTCTGATAACCGGGGATAAAGATTTGCGGGTAGTGGAAATAGAATACCCGGAGATTATGACGATGAGTGAATTTATAGATAAATATTGAATCATAAAAAGGTCAGTTTCTATTTGATTTCTCAAGGGCATTGGCATTTGATAAATTTTAAGATATTGTTATTAAACGGCTGTATGTGCTTGTACAAAAAGCCAATCTCACGAGGCGGGATCGGTTTTGTGAGATTTAATTCGATGAGGGAAGCTGCGTTTAATTCCGGTTCCACGAATTGCTTG
>CAJTTQ010000040.1:17032-24282 GCA_910579145.1 uncultured Eubacterium sp. | reverse complement strand
GATTTCACTAACAATGGTAGCAAACAATAAGGAACTGCGTCAGCTTTATGATTACCTAAAAACAAGGGAAAATAATCCGCTGAAAAAGATGCAGGCACTGGTAGTTATAAGCAAAAAGGTTCTTACCCTTATATTTACACTATCCAAAAAGAAAGCCTATTATGAACCAGAGCTTGTTTTCGGAAGCTATAGAAAGAGCCAGCTGCAGGCGGCTTGACAGATTTATAGTGCCGATACAGGTACAGGGATAAGGAGGAAGCCTCCATCAGCCCAATGAGGCAGCAAGTAAGCAAAAGTCTACCCTGTACCTTTATCCATAAAACAGAATGAAGGAATGTAAGGACATGGATCCAGTGAGAACTGATAGGGTAAGTGTATGGATAAACAAGGCAAATGATTTATTAATCAATAATGAATTGATACCTGCAAAGGTATTGAGATAAATTTCAAAAATATATCGGAGAGATGTATTGACAAATTTCAAATTTTGAGATAAGATGTAATGAAAGTCTGCTATAAGGTACAGGAACTTATAGCAGACTATATGAAAAAGGATCAGGAACACTTTAGCCTTAATGACAAAGAGGAGTTGTCTTTGTCATTTTATATCGGCAAGAAAGGCTTTCTGCCCAGAGGATGCGGTTTGAGAAATGGAACAATGTGAACTGTGAGATAATAGAATTTCAAAATGGAATGGAGTTAATGAATTTTCCAAAGCATTTGGAAATTCTGATTTTAGATATTGAGATGCCGGAAATGGGAGGGATTGAGGTAAAAAATCGGTTACAGAGATTGAAACGTGATGTTATCATAATATATGTTACCAGTCATGATGAGATGATGAGGGAAGCGTTCGGACTTAATGTACTCGGGTTTGTTAAAAAAGAGTATATGCAACGGGATTTGCCAGTGATGCTTATTTCCGCTCTAGAAATGGTGGGCAATTTTGTTATTTTACGGGATGATATTGATAGTCGGGAAATTGCATATATACATACCGAGCAGGTATACTGCAGATTATTTTTAATTGATGGCACGGAAAAGGTCCTTAGGGCCTCATTGAAAGAATTAGAGAGTAAATTGGCAGATGTCGGTTTTATCCGGGCACATCGATCGTATCTTGTCAATTTGCAATATGTAGAAGGTATTGATGATAGTATGGTTTGTATTTTAAAGCGAAAAATACCTATATCAGTTCGAAAGCGTTTTAAAGTGCAAAGA
This sequence comes from uncultured Eubacterium sp., assembly GCA_910579145.1. GTDB lineage: Bacteria > Bacillota > Clostridia > Lachnospirales > Lachnospiraceae > Eubacterium_F. Next base: position 23,061 of record CAJTTQ010000040.1, on the reverse strand, counting down.
GCTTATGAAACATTTATTGGTGCTAAGGGTTTATAGGTATCCCTTGAACAACCTAAATACATGATACAAGGAGAGATTAGAAATGAAACGAATAGGATTTACGATGATAGTAATGGTGATGCTGTTTGGGCTTATAGGCTGTACATCCAACTCAAAACCTTCAGAACCGACGGTGGCACCAACAACGGTGCAAGATGAAAGTTCTCAACCCCAATACAAGGAACAAACTGTATCATATCCAGATGGACAGGTATTCTACAGTACATATGACGCAAACGGAAACCCGTTGGCGTACTTGTTTGACACAAAAAATTATACGGATCAGCACGCTGCATACGAGGAATATCTTTACAAAGACGGACAATGGGAAAAAGGAGATATGGATGAGTTAAATAAAATTCTGGAAAAAGAACAGATTGTATCTCTGTCAACGATTGACAAAGCTCCATCCGGGCAAATGTATGGTTTGTGGACGGATCTTACAAGTAGTGGAAAAACTAAGGATTCCTTTGCCCTATATGAGTTCGCAAAAAATGAGGCTGTCAAACACAATGATGCACTGTATAACGGTGATAATATGCTTTATCAGTATCGTTTACTTGGAGACGGAAAACTCTGTGGAATGTATGCGGACGGAAGTATTAGTGTGCGCAACATAAACGATGGTACGGTTGAAAAGGAACTAGGAAGCGGTTATGCGGCGATGGACGTAGCGGGCAGCCGAATGTTTGCTGTGAGCCAGAGCGGCGGTTCGATTACCGAGTGGGATTTGGAAACAGGCGAAAAAGGACATGAGTATTCCGCGGAATTAACAAATCAGGGAGTGGCATTTTGTCAGGATGAAGAAGAAAATGTGTATGCTTGTATGGAAAATGGTATCTTCCTGTTGGACGAAGACACGAACAGGCTGACTGAGATCGTGAACGGAAGTGAGATGTCGGTCAATGCTTTAAAAGGTTCGTCTGAGGTGATGATAAGCGGATTGCGGATTCAAAATGGAGAGTTTTTTGTGACATATCTGCTCTCGGGTGAAAATTCCAGGGAATATAAGCTTGTGACCTATTCTTTATAAACGGAGTGGGGCCGTCAGAAATTTAAAGATTTGTGGAATATAGTAAAAAGAAAACTTCAAAAAGGTTTTCCAACGATAATATCACTTAGAGCACCGCTATTTGAGTATTTAGGTTGTGATTTTGCAGAAGTAGAAAATAGAGATAAGGTAAAATTCTCAAACAGATACTTCAAAGTTTATTGTGTCGTCTTGAGTTTAGTGATATGGTTGTATGTTGAAGGAAACAATGACACATATATGAGTTGAGTAACGGTGGTTCTTGCAGGTATGAAAATGACTTTGTTAGATGTAATGTGGATAAGGGGGAACCTGAAGAAGTAAACCGGATCAAACGTAAAATAAGTGAATTCTCTGGTTTTGACAAGATGCAGATACTTACGTTTCGGGCTTCAATGGAAATGGATAATCTGTATAATGGTCATTGCCTAACCCGTCGGATTTTCACGCATACGCTAGCCCCTCCCTTTGCGGTACTCCGTCGGCAGAACCTCATAATACGCCTTAAATGCCGACGAAAACCTGCTCTGGCTCTTATAACCGATCCGCTGCCCGATCTGTGCTATCGTAAGGTCCGTTTCCCGCAGAAGCTGTGCGGCCAGTTCCATGCGGTGTTCCTTGATGTGGGCGGCGAGTGAAGTCCCGTAAACGGACTTGAACACTTCTTTCAGTGTGGTGGGGTTCATATGGTATTGTTTGGACAGAGATTCAATGGTGATCCGCTGCCCGATATTGTGCGTGAGCTGCTCATGGATCGCGCGCACGATTTCAATCTGTTCCGACGAATAGTCTGTTTCGAGGCCGGAAGGATCTTGTGCCGGCCTTTTTTCCATATTCAGGCAGGTGATTTCCATCACCTGCTCGATCATCTGATGCAGGAGGCGGCATTCTTCCGTATCCGCAGCGCGGTAATAGACTTCTTTCCCTTCCCGGCGGCTGACGATCAGTCCGCTGTTTTTCAGCGGCCTCAAATGGTGCGAAACAGCAGGGCTCGACATCTCCAGCATGGCGGAAATGTTCAGGACGCATTCCTCGCAGTGGCACAAAAGCCAAAAAATGCGGACCCTGGTCGTATCGCAGAGCTGTTTAAAAACATCCGCCACCATCTGAAAATCATCCACATGATCTAATTGTTCCTGTATAAAACCGATTTTACGGTCTTCCCCGTGATAATGAGGTAATTCCATATGATTCATCGTCATTCTCCATTTCGTTCCTTAATCGCCCGTTTAGAAATATATTTCGCCTTTTTAGTAAATAATGCTCTCAGGGCATTGACTCGTAGTTCTTTCTGCATTATACTATAACCACAATGATTAAACAAGTGCTTAATTGTTTAAAATTAAAAAAATTGGAGGATGAACGATTATGAAAAAGACTTACAAGATTGAAGTAGATTGTGCGAACTGCGCAAATAAGATGGAAGACGCCGCTCGTAACATTTCCGGCGTAAAAGAGGTTGTAGTAAATTTTATGACACAGAAAATGATCGTTGAGTTTGAGGAAGGGCAGGAGACAAAAACGGTGATGGAGGATGTGCAGAAGGCGTGCCGGAAAGTAGAGCCGGATTGTGAAATCTTTCTCTGATCCGGAAACGGCTTATCGTATGGAAAGGAGACGACGATGCAGGAATTGATCATCAATGTGCTGCTCACTGCCGTCATCGTGGTAGCAGCCGTCTTCCGATTTATCGTAGGAAGAAGCGAAAATGAAAGGATGACGAAAAAACAAAAAACAATGCTCGTCCGCATTCTGATCTCTGCCGCGCTGCTTTTGGCGCTCCAATGTGTGCCGGCGCAGCGATTTTCACGGCTGGATGGATACCTGTTTTCCTCGGCGGGGCGTGTCGTGCGGCTTGCCCTTTACCTCATCGATTATCTCATCATCGGCTATGACATTTTGAGGAAGGCCGTGAGAGGCATTTGGAACAAACAGGTTTTTGACGAAAATTTCCTGATGGCGGTAGCTACAATCGGCGCTATGGCGCTGGCGATATACGAAAACGGGGAATATTTGGAGGCCATTGCGGTCATGCTGTTTTATCAGATCGGCGAGTGGTTCCAGGGATACGCCGTGGGAAAAAGCCGCCGGAATATCAGCGCCCTGATGGACATACGGCCCGATCATGCGAATGTGGAACGGGATGGAAAACTCGAACAGGTTGATCCGGACGAAGTCGGGATCGGCAGCGTCATCGTTGTCCGGCCGGGAGAAAAAGTACCGATCGACGGAACGATCGTGGAGGGGGCGACCAGTCTGGATACGAGCGCCCTCACCGGTGAGAGCCTGCCCAGGGAGGCAAAAGCCGGAGACGAGGTCATCAGCGGATGTATCAATATGACGGGATTGCTAAAGATCAGGACGGAAAAGGAATTCGGAGAGTCCACAGTGTCGAAAATACTGGATCTGGTGGAGAATGCCAGCTCCCGGAAGTCGAAATCCGAAGACTTTATTTCGAAGTTCGCGAAAATTTATACCCCTGCCGTATGTTATAGCGCGCTGGCGCTGGCGGTGCTGCCGCCGGTCATCCGCCTGCTGTTTATGGACGTTCCGGCCGACCTGGGTGTCTGGATCTACCGCGCGCTGACCTTTCTCGTGATCAGCTGTCCGTGTGCACTCGTGATCAGTATACCGCTGAGTTTCTTTGCCGGGATCGGCGGGGCGAGCCAGGAAGGCGTTTTGGTAAAGGGCTCGAATTATCTGGAAATCCTATCAAAGACCAGGTATCTCGTATTTGATAAAACCGGAACGCTGACGCAGGGCGTGTTTGAAGTAAATGGCATCCACCACAGTGAGATGGGGGATGAAAAACTGATTGAATATGCGGCGCTGGCTGAAAGCGCGTCTTCCCATCCGATCAGTAAGAGCCTGCAGCGCGCCTATGGGAGAGAGCCAGACCGCACCCGTGTCAGTGATGTTCAGGAAATAAGCGGAAATGGCGTGATAGCAAAAGTCGACGGCATAGGGGTGGCGGCTGGAAACGATAAGCTGATGAATCATTTGAATATCCCATATAAGGACTGCCATCATACCGGAACGATCATTCATATAGCGGTTGATGGGAAGTATGCCGGACATATCGTTATTTCCGACATTATAAAACCAAATGCGCAGGCTGCCATATCCGCCTTAAAGGAGGCAGGCGTGGAAAAGACGGTGATGCTGACGGGAGACGCGAAAAAGGTCGCAGACCAGGTGGCGGCATCACTCGGTATGGATGAGGTGTACAGCGAGCTGCTTCCGGCGGATAAAGTGTCAAAAGTAGAGGAACTGCTGCGCGCGAAGCCGGACAGGGCAAAGCTGGCTTTTGTGGGGGATGGCATCAATGACGCCCCCGTGCTGTCCCGCGCGGATATCGGAATCGCGATGGGAGCGATGGGTTCGGATGCGGCTATTGAAGCGGCCGACATTGTGCTGATGGACGACGATCCGATGAAAATTTCCAAGGCGATCCTCATTTCCAGGAAATGCCTGCGGATCGTGTATCAGAATATAGCGATGGCATTGGGCGTAAAATTTGCCTGCCTGATCCTGGGGGCGTTTGGTATTGCAAATATGTATCTGGCGATCTTTGCGGATGTAGGTGTGATGGTACTTGCCGTTTTGAATGCGATCCGCTGTCTGTTCGTAAAGAAATTGTAAACGAGACCGCAGCCTGTCCTGGTATTTCTTCTGAATGACAGAGGGGGGAATTGGTTACACTGATCGTAAGAACTTGTCTCAGAGCGCCGTTTGCAGCTGGCGCTGTGGAAGGGAGAATGATCATGTGTACAGCGGTAACTTATAAAACGAACGATTTCTATTTCGGGCGCACATTGGACTACGAGCATTCTTATGTAGAGGAAGTGACGATAACACCAGGGAATTTCCCGTTTCACTATTTGGAAACAGAGAGTGTCCCGGTTCACTATGCGATGATCGGCATGGCATATGTGGTACAGGATTACCCATTGTACTATGACGCGGTAAATGAAAAGGGGCTGGCGATGGCCGGCCTGAATTTTCCGGGACACGCCGTTTACCGCGAACGAGTGGAGGGAAAGGATAACATTGCCCAGTTTGAGTTTATTCCCTGGATTTTAGGGCGGTGCGAGACACTCGAAGAAGCGAGGCGGTCGGTGGAAAAAATAAACTTATTGAATACGCCGTTTAGCGACAAACTCCCCGTGGCGGATCTGCACTGGATCATCTCGGATCAGAGCGGGTCGATCACGGTAGAGTCGGTGGAAGACGGTATTCACATTTACGACAATCCGGTCGGCGTATTGACGAACAACCCGCCGTTTGACATCCAGCTGGCGGGCCTGGACGCGTATATGGGACTCTCCGCCAAAGAGCCGCGCAACACGTTTGCGCCGGGAATTCCCCTCGAACATTACAGCCGGGGCATGGGAGGGATTGGCCTTCCGGGAGATTTGTCATCCCGATCGAGATTTATCCGCGCGTCATTTGTAAAAATGAATTCCGTTTCCGGGAGCGGAGAGAAAGAAAGCGTCAGTCAGTTCTTTCATATACTGGGGTCTGTGACACAGCAGAGGGGCTGCTGTGAAGTGGGGGATGGCAAGTATGAGATTTCGATCTATACTTCCTGCTGCAATGCGAGCAAAGGCCTGTACTACTATACCACATATGAGAATCACCAGATCACGGTCGTTGATATGCACAGGGAGAACCTAAAAGGGGATAAGTTGATACGATTCCCGCTCGTAAAAGGCGAGCAGTTTTGCGAGCAGAACGAGTTAAAACGAGAATAAACAAAGAAATAGAAAATAATTGTTGACACACCCGTGCGGATGTGGTAAAATACCTTCGGTATCAAAAGCAGAGTTATCCACTCTCACCTTGCCGTATAGCAGACCGGTCGCATGGCCTCCTGTTATCACACGTCAATGGTCAACCATTTTTTCGGATGTTTTCGTGTCCATACACGGGAAATAGATTTTCGAATAAAGATTGTATT
>CAJTTQ010000040.1:0-17022 GCA_910579145.1 uncultured Eubacterium sp. | reverse complement strand
ATAGCTGCTTTAAAAACAGTTATCTTTTTTTCATTTGGAGGTGCACGTTATCAGCGAATTAATGATCAATGAGCAGATCCGGGACAGAGAGGTCCGCGTGATCGGCCAGGATGGGGAGCAGCTTGGAATTATGTCAGCCAAAGAGGCTTATTTAAAGGCGAAGGATGCAGATCTTGATTTGGTAAAGGTCGCACCGGGAGCGAAACCGCCCGTGTGCAAAATCATCAATTACGGTAAATACCGTTATGAGCAGGCAAGGAAAGAAAAAGAAGCCAAAAGAAAGCAGCGGACGATCGAAGTAAAAGAGATTCGTCTGTCGCCGAATATTGACTTGAATGATTTAAACACGAAAGCAAATCAGGCCCGCAAATTCCTGTCAAAGGGTGACAAAGTAAAAGTGACCCTTCGTTTCCGAGGCCGTGAAATGGCACATAAGGATGTGGGACGCGGGGTTTTAAACAGTTTTTATGAAAAACTGGAAGATGTTGCGGTGATCGATAAGGATGCTAAAATGGAAGGAAGAAGCATGATCATGTTTTTAACAGCCGCAAAGTAGGATATAGCAGAAAGAAAAACGGTTTGTGTCTATGCGCTGCCAGCCGCAAACCTATGTGAAAAAAGCAGCGCAGAAATGAGGTTAATCATGGCAAATCAGAAAATGAAAACAAAGAGAGCCGCTGCAAAGCGATTCAAAGTAACCGGAAGTGGTAAACTGGTTCGTAATAAGGCAAATAAGAGTCATATCCTGACAAAGAAGACGACGAAGAGAAAAAGAAAACTCAGAAGAGCAACTTTGGTAGATGATACCAATGTTAAGACGATGAAGAAAATCATGCCATATGTCTGATGGCGTCAGGACGGATTAAGGAGGTAAATACCAAATGGCTAGAATTAAAGGCGGATTAAACGCAAAGAAAAAACATAACAGAGTGTTAAAGTTAGCAAAGGGATACAGAGGAGCGAGATCAAAACAGTATCGCGTGGCAAAACAGTCTGTTATGCGTGCTCTTGAGACTTCTTATACGGGCAGAAAGCAGAGAAAGAGACAGTTCAGACAGCTTTGGATCGCGCGTATCAATGCGGCAGCACGTATCAATGGACTTTCTTATAGTAAATTTATGTACGGCTTAAAACTCGCGGAGATCGACATTAACCGTAAGATGCTCTCTGAGATGGCGATCAGTGATCCAGATGGGTTTGCGACTCTCGTTGATGTGGCGAAAAGCAAACTCGCATAATTTTGACATTATTTTATGATAAAAAGAATATAAATTGATAAAAGGGTACTTCGTGATTCTGAGGTATCCTTTTTTGACCGACAGAGAAAGCGGAACGGGTTTTGTGTACGGATATACACGGAACGGCCGGCGGTGTCCGGCAGGAATGGGGGATTGTGATGGCAGGGAAAATGAGAAGAATTGTTGTCTGGCTGCTGATGTGCTGCGTTTTGGCGGGCGTTTTGCCAGAACAGGCCGGCGCGGTCGTGCCGAAAGTGGACGAACTGCAAGTGGGGTCTGCAAATGAACCGGGTGTGCTGCCGCCGGAAGTGCCGGGCGTGTCGCCGACGAACATACCCGCTGGTCAGCCGACGGATGTACCCGCCGTACAGACGGTGGCGCCGCCGGTCGAAACGGAAACTCCGGCAGCGTCCCATCGTCCTTTTACACCTCCGCCGTCGCCGCTGGTATTGAAAAACCCAGGTGCCAAACTTTCGAAAGGCGGACAGAAGGGCATCGGGTACGGGAAAGTAAAAAAACAAAAAATTTATCATATCAATGCGTATGCCACCGACGAGGTGAGGTTAAAGCCGTCGAAAAAGTGTACCTATAAACTGACCGGAGGAAAAAGCAGAAAAGACGTGCGCGCCGGCAAGGTAAAAGTGACGCGCGGCGGAAAAGTGATCTGCCGGGACAAAGCAAAAGATCATAAACAGTATGCGATCGTGCGCATGACATCAACGGCTTCGGGAGAAAGTATTTATGCGTACATCTATTTCGCGCCCCGCCTTTACACAAAAAAGGCACCCGGGCATGTCGTATACCAGGGGAAAACGGCAGCCGTTGCCTATAATTATCCGTGGAAGAACATACAGATCACATCATCGAATCCCAAGGTGGCGTCTGTCAATAAAAAAGGGATCATTATGGCGAGAAAGACTGGAACGGCGGTCATCACGGCAAAAGTGAAAAAATCAACCCGAAATACGATCAAGACGAAGATCACGGTAAAAGAAGAGCCGTGGATCGTAAATGACAAAGATACCCTCTATACGTATGAAGATATGACATCTGATCTGCGGGAAATCTCGTCAAAGTACAGGGGAAAGGCGTCTTTGCAAAGCATCGGGAACAGTGAGGACGGGAGGACGATATGGTGCCTGCGGGTCGGAAATCCGTCCGCCGGCAGAAAGATCGTGATCGATGCGGGAATCCATGCGAGGGAGTGGCTGAATCCGCTCATGATCGTCCATAAGTGCGAGGAAATCCTGCGGCTGTATGGGGATTACAAATCGACACTGAACCATGTGTGCCTGTACGTGGTGCCGATGATCAATCCGGACGGAGTATCCATTTCGCAATCCGGTTTCGGCGCGATCCATTCAAAAAAGCTTCAAAAACTTTGCAAAAAAACAAAAGCTTCTTCGCGTACGTGGAAAGGAAACGCGCGCGGGGTGAACTTAAACTTTAATTTCCCTGGCGGGTGGAATCCGAAAGGAAAGTCCAAAAAACCGGATGGGATCACATATCCGGGAGAAAAAGCAGCTTCCGAGAAGGAGACGAAGGCGATGATTCGGTTTATCAATAGTCTTTCCGGTATCAAAGGCGTGCTAAACTACCATTCGATGGGAAGCATCCTTTACTGGAATTACAATGTGGAGTCGAACGCGCCGCTCTATGAACGTCAGAGCGCGCTGGCGAAAAAGGTGAACTCATTTACCAACTATCGTCTGATGCCGAAATCGATCAGCACGGACCCGAATGGGGGATTTGGGGACTGGCTGATCTATGAGAAAAAAATTCCGAATGTTACGGTGGAGACGGGTACGGTGGCGTGTCCGCTGCCGCACTCGCAGTTGGGAAGGATCACGAAACAGAATTCAGAACTGTTGAATTGGTTTGTGAAGGACTATGCAAAATAAATAGAATGACAAAAAGCAATAAAAAAGTATTTGACAACTGCTTCAAAATCTGTTATAATAGTCAAGCAGTGTTGAGGAACAACTTTATATTGCATGCGGAGTTGCTGGAATTGGCAGACAGGCATGACTAAGGATCATGTGTCTCTGAGACGTGTGGGTTCAAGTCCCATACTCCGCATTACATGGTGTGGCTATTGGAAACAGTAGCCACACCATTTTAGCTTGATGGTTCAAACGCGTTCAGGAGGTATATAGAATGGAGACAAATAGAAAAATAAATATAAAAAACAGTATGAGATGTGGAACAGCCGTTTTACTGCTTTTGGCTGCTGCCTTGCAGCCGTTTGGGAATGAGGCGCAGGCGGCTAAAAAAGATGATCAGGAATCTGAACAGAAGGTGGTCGTTATCGATGCCGGCCATCAGTCAAAAGGAAATTCAGCGAAAGAGCCAAACGGTCCCGGGTCGAAGACGATGAAGGCGAAAGTTACTTCCGGGACTTCGGGATGCTCCACGGGAACGCCCGAATATAAGTTAAACCTGAAAGTGGCGAAAAAGTTAAAGAAAGAATTAAAAGCCAGAGGTTATAAAGTCGTGATGGTCCGCACGAAACATGATATCAATATTTCAAATGTGGAGCGGGCGAAGGTCGCAAATAGAGCCGGGGCAGACGCATTTATCCGCATTCATGCGAATTCTTCGGAGTCTTCGTCTGTGAGCGGGGCGCTGACGATCGCGCCGACCAATAAAAATCAGTATTTGAGTAAAAAGATCAGGAAAGCGAGCCAAAAATTATCCAAAAAGGTGCTGAAGGCATTCTGCGGCGCGACAGGCGCGGTAAACCGAGGCGTTTTGTATACGGATACGATGACGGGGATCAACTGGTGTACGGTGCCTGTGACCATTATCGAAATGGGATTTATGAGCAATTCGTCAGAGGATAAAAAGATGGCAACGGCTGCGTATCAGAAAAAAATGGTAAAAGGGATTGCGGATGGAATTGATTCGTATCTGAAATGATATTGCCTATATGCGTGATGTGTGATACAATAGTCATGTTTGTGGGATGGAATCACGCATAGAAAAGACGGAGGAGGGAAAGAACAATGGCGTTATTGAAAGAATGGCGAGAGTATGCGTATTCAGAAGAAATGCAGAATTCCAAAGAAGGAGAGAAGCTTTGGAGCAAGTATTTTCAGCTGGAAAAAGGTATTTACGAGAAACTCCTGGCAAATCCAGAAGAGATTGTTGAGGGAACAGTGGAGGAGCTGGCAGGTAAATATGAAGTGCCTCTTTCTATGATGGTTGGTTTCTTAGATGGGATCAATGACAGCTTAAAAGAGCCGAATCCTATCGATACGATGGAGAAAGACACGGTCGTTAAATTGGAGATTGACTGTGAAAAGCTGTATTATAACATGGTGGGATGCGAGGCAGAGTGGCTGTATACGCTGCCGCAGTGGGATGAGATACTTACGAAAGAGCGCCAAAAGGAACTGTACCGTGAGCAGAAAAACTCCGGCACGATCCGGCACGAAGAACCGAAAATCGGAAGGAATGATCCGTGTCCATGCGGAAGCGGTAAGAAGTATAAGCACTGTTGTGGAAGATAGTGTATCTGCGTGCGGTTTGGCGGACATTTATAATAGAAAAAATCACAAAAAAGAATGGAGGAATCATCACATGTTAGTTTCAGCAAAAGAAATGCTTACAAAAGCAAAAGCAGGAAAATATGCGGTTGGACAGTTCAATATCAATAATCTGGAGTGGACGAAATCCATCCTTCTCACGGCGGAGGAATTGAAATCCCCTGTTATACTTGGCGTATCGGAAGGTGCCGGAAAGTATATGTGCGGATACAAGACCGTCGTTGGTATGGTAAACGGGATGCTCGAAGAACTCGGGATCACGGTGCCGGTAGCGCTTCATCTGGACCACGGCAGTTATGAGGGCGCGAAGGCTTGTATCGAGGCAGGATTTTCTTCCATTATGTTCGACGGTTCTCATTATCCGATCGAGGAAAATGTTGCGAAAACGAAAGAACTCGTAGCGGTCTGCAATGAAAAAGGCATGTCGATCGAGGCGGAAGTAGGTTCTATCGGCGGCGAGGAAGACGGCGTTGTCGGAGCCGGGGAGTGTGCGGATCCAGATGAGTGTAAGATGATCGCGGATCTCGGCGTGACGATGCTTGCGGCGGGAATCGGAAACATTCACGGAAAATATCCGGAAAACTGGGCAGGCCTTAGTTTTGAGACTTTGGATGCCGTTCAGAAACTGACGGGAGATATGCCGTTAGTCCTTCACGGCGGAACGGGAATTCCTGAAGATATGATCAAAAAGGCGATCAGCCTCGGCGTATCAAAAATCAATGTAAATACGGAGTGCCAGCTTTCCTTTGCCGAAGCGACACGTAAATATATCGAGGCAGGGAAGGATCAGGAAGGAAAGGGCTTTGACCCGCGTAAACTCCTGGCTCCTGGTGCGGATGCGATCCGGGCAACGGTAAAAGAAAAAATGGAATTATTTGGTTCTGTTGGAAAAGCTTGACGGAATAACCCGAATGAAAAAAGCCATACTAATCCTGTAACAAAAAAGTTCATAGACAGGAGGAAATTAACTATGGCTAAGAATTTCTTGGATGAGTACGATGAGAAAAATAGTACAAATGGCACCAATAATTCGAAGAATTCGACAAAGAACAGCACAAAGAACTATTCGAAGAATAGTTCGTCGAATGATTCTTCGAATAGTTCTTCGAACAGTACGCGGAACAGTTCTTCGAATACGTCTTCAAACAGCACGAAGAATGATTCGAAATGTTCTAACTGCCGTAACGCTTCAGGCTGCAAAAACCAGTCGAAGAATTGATAGTGTCTGCAAGCCGTCCCCGTTAGGAGACGGCTTGTCTTGTGCGATTGTCACAAAATACATAATACTGTCATAAGATGTAAGAAAAAAAGAACGTGATGATTATGAGTTTTTCGATCATACCGATCCGGGATCTCGAGACGATCATGAAAAAGCCGGGGACGATTCTGATAGATTTACGGGATGAAGAAGATTATCAAAAGGGCCACATCCGCGGGGCTAAAAACATACCGTATGAGAGGTGGCAGATTGAGAAGGAAACGTGGACACACCGCTACACGACGGTAATTTTTTATTGTGAGCGGGGAAATCAGAGTATGTACGCGGCGAAGGAAATGAATAAACAGGGATACTTTGCCATAAGTATTGCCGGAGGATACCAGGGGTACCGTGTCTGGCGCGCGGCGCAGGATCATTGCGGGTAAAGCGGCAGACTGCGGACATAGGAAGGAAAGGAAGAACGGCGGCGGATGAAAAGAAATACGTATGAATTGATCGCGCCATGCCATTTTGGGATGGAAGCAGTATTGAAACGGGAGATATTGGAACTCGGCTATGAGATTTCCGCGGTGGATAATGGGAAAGTAACATTTACCGCGGACGCCGAGGGGATCTGCCGGGCCAATATATTTTTACGGACGACGGAGCGAATCCTGCTTAAAGTAGCGGAGTTTCAGGCGGAGACCTTTGATGAGCTGTTTGAGGGCATAAAGGCGATCCCTTGGGATGCGTATATACCGGAAAACGGAAAATTCTGGGTAACAAAGGCATCCTCCGTGAGCAGTAAGCTGTTCAGTCCGTCGGATATTCAGCGTATCGTGAAAAAAGCGATGGTGGAAAGCCTGAAAAAGACATACCACACGGATTGGTTTTCCGAAGATGGGGCGGAATATCCGCTGCGGATCAGCATCCGAAAAGATCTAGTCACGGTCGGACTGGATACGACAGGCGTTTCTCTTCATAAGCGGGGGTATCGGAAACATACCGCGCCAGCACCGCTGACGGAAACGCTTGCCGCCGCCATCCTCCTCTTGTCGCCGTGGAAGCCTGACCGGGTTCTCATAGATCCTTTTTGCGGCAGCGGCACGATACCGATCGAAGCCGCTATGATCGCGAGACATATGGCCCCGGGACTGAACCGGTCATTTTTGGCAGAAAACTGGACAAACCTCATACCGAAAAAGGAGTGGTATGAGGTGGGTCAGGAGGCGATGGATCTCGTAGTAGACGATGTGGAAACGGTGATCCAGGGGTTTGACGTCGATGCCGAAGTCTTAAAGATGGCGAGAGCCAACGCGGAACTCGCCGGTGTGGACGGGCAGATCCATTTTCAGCAGCGTGATATCTTAAATTTCCGTTCGCCGAAAAAATACGGTTTTGTGATCACCAATCCCCCATATGGGGAGCGTCTTTCTTCCAGGGATGAGATGTCCATGCTCTACCGTACGATCGGGAATATCATAAAGGAAAATGAGACGTGGTCGTTTTTCCTTTTAAGCGGATATGAGGACGCGCAGAGGGCGATCGGAAAGAAAGCGGCGAAGAACCGGAAAATCTATAATGGAATGATGAAGACGTATCTGTATCAGTACATGGGACTGAAACCGCCGAAGCAAAAGAACGTTGAGAGATTGTAAGGAGGGCGCGATGGGAAGAAAACTTATTTTTGCGACGAATAACGAAGGGAAAGTAAATGAGATACGGCAGATATTGGGGGGAGGGTATGAGGTATATTCGTTGAAGGATTTGGATATACATACCAATATCGTCGAAGATGGAAAGACATTTGAGGAAAATGCCCAGATCAAGGCAAAGGCCATCTGTCAACAGACAAATGAGATGGTATTAGCCGACGATTCGGGGTTTGAGGTGGATTATCTGGGCGGCGAACCGGGAATATATTCCGCCAGATATTTAGGAGAAGATACGTCTTACGAGATCAAAAACGCGGAGATTTTGAAACGATGTGAACAAGCGAAGGAAGAAGAGAGGACAGCGCGTTTTGTCTGCGCGATTGCCTGTGCTTATCCGGACGGAAGAATGGAGACGACGAGGGGAGTCATCGAGGGGATGCTGGCATATGAGCCGAAGGGAACGAACGGCTTTGGGTATGATCCGATTTTTTATCTGCCAGAACGCGGCTGTACGACCGGTGAAATGGAACCGGAAGAAAAAAATAAGATCAGCCATCGGGGGATCGCGCTGAGGAAAATGGTAGAAATATTGAACGGCGAATGAATAAAGGAGAGGTATATGGCAAAATATCTGGTGTTTAGCGATTCGCATGGAAAACATGAGAGGATGCTAGAGATCATTGCGCGGCAAAAAGACAGTATCGCGGGTTTGTTCTTTTTGGGTGACATGGAGAGCGGAGAGGACAGGCTCCGCGCTTCCATCCAGGGGCCTACGTACATCGTGAGGGGAAACTGTGACTGGTCGTCCCAGGCGCCGGCGTTCCAGGTAGTGAAATTACACGGACACAGCGTGGCGATGACGCACGGACACCGCCAGCATGTGAATTCTGGAGTTGATATGTTAAAATACTGGGCGCTGGAACAGGGGGCAGACATCGTTTTGTATGGACACACCCACGTCCCTTTTTTGGAGCAGTCTTCTGCGCTGACCGTTTTGAACCCTGGCAGTATTTCAAGGCCGAGGCAGAGCGGATTCATCCCTACGTATGCCGTGATCGAATTTGACGAGGGCGGGGAAGTCCGCATTTCCTTGTGTGAAGTATCATAAACATAATAATAGGAAGAACAGAAAGGAAAAAGAAAAAATGTTACACTATTTACTTGTATTTTTAATATCAATGGTACCCCTGATCGAACTGAGGGGAGCGATCCCGTATTCCGTTGTGTGGAACATTCCGCTGTATATCGCATTTCCACTTGCAATCGTGGGAAATATGCTGCCAGTGCCGTTCATCTATTTCTTTGCGAGAAAGATTCTCGTGTGGGGAGCGGATAAGCCGGTGATCGGAAGATTTTTCAGCTTTTGTCTGGAAAAAGGGGAAAAAGGCGGGAAAAAACTTCAGGAAAAGGCGGGCAAAGGCCTTTTTGTAGCGCTTCTCCTGTTTGTAGGCATTCCGCTTCCCGGTACGGGAGCATGGACGGGAACGCTTGCGGCAAGCCTTTTGGATATGGATTTTAAGTCCAGTATTCTGGCGAGCATGGGAGGTGTTTTGCTGGCTGGGGTGATCATGGCTACGCTGAGCGTGGTGGCAAGAGAGACTTTTATGGCGCTGTTTTTATAGCATTGAAAAATGATGTAAAATTTTTCAAAAAAAGCTTGACAAACTCTAATTGTTTTTATATAATAATCACTGGTGCTGCTGATAAGCAAGCAAATGGGATCTTAGCTCAGCTGGGAGAGCATCTGCCTTACAAGCAGAGGGTCATAGGTTCGAGCCCTATAGGTCCCATTTTATTCTTATTGAAGCGGTAGGCTAAGTGGAAGGCTTGTCGATCGCAGTATAGCAGCTTCATAATAAATCGCCATATTATATGGCATTTTGGCGGGATAGCTCAGTTGGCAAGAGCACACGGTTCATACCCGTGGTGTCGGGGGTTCAAATCCCTTTCCCGCTACGTACAAGCCTTGTCTGTTCAAGGCTTTTTTTTCTATTGATTCACTAAACATACGATAGAAGTGAGAAAGGAAGGAACAGCATGAGAATCGGAATCGGATATGATGTACACAAACTGGAAAAAGGAAGGAAACTGGTGTTAGGAGGCGTGGAGATCGAGCACGAATGCGGCCTGGCCGGACATTCGGACGCGGATGTGCTTCTTCACGCGATCATGGACGCCATGTTTGGAGCGGCGGCGATGGGAGACATCGGCAGGCATTTTCCGGATACGGATGAGCGTTACCGAGGAGTTTCCAGCCTGCGGCTTTTAAAGCGAGCGGCCGTGCTTTTGGAGGGGAAAGGGTATAAAATCGGAAATGTGGATGCCGTCATCGTGGCACAGGAGCCGAAACTGGCGCCGTTTATCGAGCAGGTGCGGGCAAATATCGCGGATACGCTCGGGGTGGACACTGACCGGATCAGTGTAAAAGCCACGACGGAAGAAGGACTCGGTTTCACCGGCGACAAATCGGGAATATCCTGTCAGGCGGTCTGCCTGTTAGAATAGGTCAGCAGAGGATGGTTATATGGACCATAAAGAATTGTGGAAAGTGGCGTTTGGAGATACAGACAAGTATATTTCGTATTATTTTAAAGAAAAAGCACGGCTAAGCCGCGTATATTCAAAATATGAAGACGGCTCGCTTGTGAGCATGATGTTTTTTACTCCTTACGAGGTCATGTACCGGGGGAAGGAGTGCGTCTGTCCCTATATCGTAGGTGTGGCGACGGAGGCTTCGCACCGGCGGCGGGGGTATATGCGGATGCTTTTGGAACAGGGACTTTTGGAAGCGGAGGAGCGCGGGTGCAATCTCGCATTTTTATGTCCGGCGGATGAGAAGATCTATGAGCCGTTTGGATTCCGTGGTGTCCAGTACCGGAAACAGCTTATCGTGTCAGGATACGAAACTGTATGTGGTCAGTATGAGGTGAGCCGTTTTACAGCGCTGACAGAAGATGAGAAAACGAAGGCGGCAGATTTTGCCGCCCATCTTTTAGCTTCATCAGGATTTGACCTGTATATGAAGCGGAGTATGGCGTACTTTGAGCGCGTGCGCAAAGAGATGGCGGCGCTGGACGGGGACGTCCTTGTCTTGCGGGAGAACGAAACAGTGCGAGGTATCGTTGCTTATACATACGAGGAAGGAAAATTTGACGTGACGGAACTGCTCTGCGCGGAGGCAGACGGCCCTAAGGCGGTGGAGTCGATCTGCCGTTTTTTGGCAAACGGCAGCGCGGAAGAGATCGTGTTCAGTGACGGGCAGTTTCTGGATCAGGTAGAAGGGGCGGGGATCATCAGGAAAACGGAACAAAAGCCGTCGATCATGCTGCGGGAGCTGGTGGAACCGCGCAGCGCAGAGAAGATACGGGTGTATATCAACGACATCACGTAGCGTGCGGCTTAAAGGATGTGTGCAGCAGGTGGCGTATCGAAAGTGGGGAATGCAGCATGTAGAAGGAGGGTGCCGTCATGGCTATGGAGAATCAGATCGAAGGCAGACACAGTGTTTTGGAAGCCTTTCGGGCGGGAAAACTCGTGGAGCGGGTATTTGTGTTAAAAGGCTGTCAGGATGGGCCGGTGGCAACGATCGTCCGGGAGGCGAAGCGCGCGCAGGTGATCGTGGATTTTGTGCCGAAGGAGCGGCTGGATCATATGAGCGAGGACGGCAAACATCAGGGCGTGATCGCGCAGTTATCGGCGTTCGCGTACAGTTCCGTGGATGATATGCTGGCGCTTGCCAAAGAGCGTGGAGAGGATCCGTTTTTGTTCCTGCTCGACGGGATCGAGGATCCGCATAATCTCGGCGCTATCATCCGTACGGCGAATCTTTCCGGCGCTCACGGCGTTATCATCCCGAAACGGCGTGCGGTTGGACTGACTTCGGCAGCGGTGAAGGCGTCAGCGGGAGCGATCCACTACACGCCGGTGGCGAAGGTGACGAATCTGTCTGCCGTGATGGAGCAGTTGAAGGAGAAAGGTCTTTGGTTTGTCTGTGCTGATATGGACGGCGAGGTCATGTACCGGCACGATCTGACAGGAGCGATCGGCCTTGTGGTCGGAAATGAGGGGAGCGGGGTGTCAAGGCTCGTAAAGGAACACTGCGATTACACAGCGGGTATTCCGATGGCGGGCGATATTGATTCATTGAATGCTTCGGTGGCGGCGGGGGTTTTGGCGTTTGAAATCGTCCGACAGCGTAACTATTTGTAGACCGTTTGCTGTGCGCGGGAGGAAGGTATGGAGAAATATGAGGTTTTGTCTGATGAGGAGATCATAAGCGGTATCCGCGGAGGGGATACGTCCGGCGTGGATTTCCTGCTTGAGAAATATAAAAATCTCGTGCGGAAAAAGGCGAGGGCGCTCTATCTGATCGGCGGGGATAACGACGACCTGATCCAGGAGGGTATGATCGGGCTTTATAAAGCAGTCCGTGATTTCCGGGAGGAGAAAGAGAGTTCATTTCTCCGGTTCGCGAACCTGTGCATCGAACGCCAGCTTTATAATGCGGTGAAGGGGGCAAACCGTCTGAAAAATACGCCGCTCAACTGCTATATTTCGCTCGATGTCCCTGTGGGGGGAGATGAGATAACGGGCGATACAGGCCAGACACTGGGGGAAACGCTGGAACGGGCCGGCATCTCCAATCCAGAAGATATCCTGATCGACCGGGAACGGGTCGGGAAGATCGAGGAATATATCCGAAAGTATCTGAGCTGCTTTGAACAAAGCGTCGTCAACCTGTACATTGACGGCATGGATTATCAGCAGATCGCGAGCTGTTTAGGGAAGACGCCGAAATCAATAGACAACGCGCTTCAGAGGATCAAGAAAAAGCTGGGGGAGAAAATCAAGTGAGGGTTTAGTATCATGTGTAGGGTGATATTATCAGATTTGGTTAAAAAAATTACGGATTTGGTCAATTTGGGAGAGATTGGTTGCTTAATTGGACAAACTGTGGTAGAATGGTGGCACATAACCAATCTGGTATTTTGCCGGTATTTCAAGAAATTCGTATCGTAGTATGAAAATAGGCTCACCCTTGTGTTGCGGGCGGCATAAAATAAAGGGAAAAGGCGTATATTTAATTGTTTGTTACGAATAATAAAAGGAGTAAAGATGGCATCCCATCTGTTATATATGTTGGGAGAAAGATACATACCATGAAAATAGATATTTTAAAAGGGATCAAAAGATACTTGAAATGGGCAGGATTTAAGCTGAGGGACGAGGAATTGAAGTACAAGAAGCGTATATTGTGTGAAGGGATCTGTGAAGCAAGCTATTCGTTTTTTTCAATTCTGCTGATCTGCTTAAATGAAGCTGACCTCATAGTGATGTGGCTGAATCTTATATGTTTGCTGCGAATTGTTATACATAATTCGATTTATGTAACAGAAACTTCGAAGGAACTAGAGTACCTAAATGGGAAACAGAGGATATTTACATATTACCATTTGAAAATGGCAGTCGTAATAGCGGCAGTGTTGGTATTCGCAATTTTCTTTGCTGGTACGGTAATCCGTTCGCGTGATTGTGGATCAGCTATGAAAATTATTTCCGTGTCGATAAATATACTTATACTTTTTGACAGCTGTGAGGAACTGGCTGTATACGGCTATGGTGCTTCCATAGTTGCGAGATGAGGAGGGAACGTATGAAAGACATCAATATAGCTGGAATGGGGATCGTGGATCTGATGATACTGTCTACATGTGTGTTGGCTGTTATGTTGGGCATCATAGCGCTTATCATGTTGATCCGTAACTGGCTTGAGTACAGGATGAAAGTGGAAGGAGCAAAATATCGTAAAGAAAATGGTTTATTTAATATCAAGATATACGTGGAACGAATGATATCTGCTTATGTTCCGCGTTATCAGGTAAATAAAGGACCAGATCCTGAAACCTACCATAACGATATACCATATATCAATTATTTCGAACCATTGTCGAATTTTGATAAAATCGAGAAGGATACTGGAAGAAGAGGTGCGGTATGACGGAAACGTGGAGTTTGACCGATAAAATATGGAAAGTGATCGGTAAGAATGCGGAACAAATGAGAGAGCAGTATCCGTCTCTTGTTTTTCATGATGAGAAAAAAGAAGAGTTTGATCAGGAATTCAAAAGGCAGTATCAAGAAACGATGTCCCGTTTTATGACGGATAGTACAAAAGAACTGGACTCTCATAAACAAGCAGCTCTCATTATCATCTGCTGTCTAAAGATAGGAGTCATTGAATATTCGGAAGATGCAGGGGAAGATAATAAGGAGTGTCAGACAATTCCACTTGTTTCTCAAATTATCGCAGTGAATACAGGCTTGTCTTTTATGCAGAGTTATTTGTCAGAACGCCTGAGGAAAAAGAAGATCTCGACGCAAGTGGAACAATATTATTTCCCGGTGGCATTTGCCTGTAATACTCCATATGGAAATATTATGTGCCGCATACTTTATTATGAGCAGCATAAAGAGCATGGTATGGATTTTAATGTATTGGAACTCGCTGACCGACTGTTTTTACTGGAATATATCAATCTTCTTCAGTACGGAATCGAGCCGACACTATTAAAAGAAAAGAAATAAACGATATGATTTTTTGTTGACATTCGGTGGGCGCTCTGTTAATATATAAGGGCAGGGTAAAAATAAGCTGGCGTGGCACAGTCGGTAGCGCACTTCATTGGTAGTGAAGAGGTCACGGGTTCGATTCCCGTCGCTAGCTTTTACGTAAAAGATATGCGAACAGTAAAAATAAAAGTGAACACGATTCGTGTTCCTTTTTCACTTTTACAGGAAAATCCTTGATTTTTGGAGGAAGTCGTATGGATGCCTCGAAGACAAAATGGGAAATCATAGCTTCTCATACATTTACTTATTTCAATTTCTTAAATTTTGTTTTAGCTTCACTCATTGTTTTTTCCGGGCAGCAGAAAAATATGCTGTTTATGGGGATTGTCATTACGAACGCGCTCATAGGGATCATACAGGAATGCAAGGTGAAAAAACTGATCGACGCGCTTTCGGTCGTGACGGCGACGAAGGCTAAATTGTTAGTGCCAGGGGAAGGGCATGTGGAACCTTTGGCGGGGCAGGGATACGGCGCCGGTGCGGCGCGCAAAAACGATTCCGAAGGGACAAGTGTGGTAAGGGAAGTTCCGGTGGAGCAGCTGCGGATCGGAGATGTGGTTCGGTTTTCCATCGGGGATCAGATCCCTGTCGACTGTGAGATGATGGGATCCCAGGGACTGGAGATCGATGAATCACTTTTGACGGGAGAATCTCTGGCCGTCTTGAAAAAAACGGGGGATATGTTGTTTTCCGGCAGTCATGTGGTGGCGGGAACGGGAACGGCCCGAGTCATTCATATCGGGGAGGATAACTATGCCACGCAGCTTGTGAAAAAGGCGAAGACAAAGCGGCGCGCGACTTCCGAGATGCAGATTGCGATCAAACGCATTATCAAATATGTAGGATACGCGATCATTCCGATCGGGCTGGCGTTATATTTCATTCAACGCAACGTGGCGCAGAATACGGTTTCAGATTCTATCGTGAATACAGTGGCAGGCGTACTTGGCATGATCCCGGAAGGGCTGGTGCTGCTCACAAGTATTTCATTTATTCTCGGTGTGGGAAGGCTTGCGAAAAAGAACGCGCTCGTTCAGGAGATGGAGGCTATCGAGGCACTTGCCAGAGTCGATGTGCTCTGTCTGGATAAGACGGGAACGATCACGACCGGCGAATTGAAGGTGGAACGGGTCGAGGTGCTGGACGGCATGCGCAGCCAGAAGAAGGTGCGGGAAATTATGGAGTGCATGTCGTACGCGTTTGAAGAAACAAATGCCACGACGGACGCGCTTCGGAGATATTTTGACGACACGCGTAAATGGGAGATCATCGAGCGGATACCATTTAGTTCCAAGCGAAAATACATGGGGATCACGGTTTTGGAAAATGGAACAAAAAAGCAATACTGCCTGGGAGCGCCGGAGTATCTGACCGACGACCGCGCGGCTATTGGGAAGGCAGAGCATTTTTCCGCCGAGGGAATGCGGGTTTTGCTGCTTATGGAAAAAGAGCCGGTTGCGCTCGTGGTATTATCCGATATCATCAAAGATGACGCGGCAGAAACATTTCGCTTTTTTCGGAAAAAGGATGTCGAGATCAAAATTATTTCGGGGGACAATCCCCTGACCGTTTCAATCGTAGGAAAGCGCGCCGGACTGGAGGGGGCCGAGCGGTTTGTGGACGCGAGGGAACTGCCGGATACGATCGGGGAACTTCGCCAGGAAGTTAAAAACTATACGGTTTTTGGGCGGGTGTCTCCTGAAAAGAAGAGGCTGATCGTAAAGGCGTTTGAAGCGGGGGATCTCGTGACTGGTATGGTGGGAGATGGCGTCAATGACGTACTTGCGCTAAAAGATGCGGACTGCGGGATTGCGATGGCATCAGGAAGTGACGCGGCGAAGCAGAGTGCGCATATTGTTCTGCTCGATTCGGATTTTTCGTCCATGAAAGAAATTGTCAACGAGGGAAGAACGATCATTTCCAATATTGAGCGTGTCAGTGCGCTCTATTTGACGAAGACACTCTATTCTATCATGCTCTGCGTGCTGTTTATCATCATCGGACAGTCGTATCCGTTCATACCGATCCAGCTCAGCCTGATCGGCGGGACGGCGATCGGCATACCGAGTTTTGTCCTCGCCCTCGAACGGCATGAGGATGCGATTCCTAGAGGTTTTTTGCGAAATGTCCTGCGTATCTCCCTTCCGGCGGCGCTCGTCCTTACAGGGACTCTGGCAGCAATTGCGTTTCTCAATATGTTTTTTGGGTTTGGAGAGGTGGCTGTATCCACCCTGAACCTGCTGGCGGGCGGCGCGGTGAGTTTTGGCGTGCTGCTATCGGTATGTATCCCGATGAGCAGGCTGCGGTTCGCGTTATGTATCACGGTCATAAGTTTATTTTGCGCGGCTGTTTTATTGTTTCCTAACTTTTTTGGCGTGGTTCCTGTCTTTGAATTGTTTTTCAGCCTTCGCACGAAAGTTGGTTTTTAGGCGATGTGGAATCATAAAATGGAGGGAAGTCCCAGCTTGATGAGCTGGAGGCATCGCTCCATTTCGCCGTTCAGGTATAAATATCCCATAAGCGTCTCGAAACCGGTGGCGATCCGGTAATCATGTACCTCTGCGTTTTTGGCGACGGAATGTGATTTTGTGTTCCGTCCTCTTTTATATATGGAACATTCTTTTTCGGTAAGAGATTCCTGGATGGAAGCCATGAGGGTTGCCTGCGCCTTGGCATTTACGAGACGGCTGGATTGTTTATGGAGTGATTTCACCCTGCCGAGATGGTTTTCCACGATGAGCGTCCGTATGATG
>CAJTTQ010000039.1 GCA_910579145.1 uncultured Eubacterium sp. | reverse complement strand
GAATTTAGACATCCCTTATATCCAAAATGAACATGGTGCAAATTGGAACAAAGGCCGATTTGATATACTCAAATCAGGATATGACCTTCGAGAGGAATTCGCTGTTGTGGAAAACGAAAATCGGGTTCCTTTTGATTACAACGGCTGGTGGTACTGTTGTATCCCGATGAAACGCAAATTTAACAGATCACTCCCTCTTCCGGTCTTTATCCATATAGATGATGTGGAATATTCGCTGCGTTACCACAAAAACATCATTACGTTAAATGGTATTTCCGTATGGCATGGCGCCTTTTTTAACCGCCGGGCTTCCTCGATGGAATATTATGACATGCGAAACGGACTGATCTGCGACGCAATCCACCATCCTGATTATTCAAAAAAGAGCATTAAAAATCGGATCTGCCACCAGTTAATCGCAAAACTGCTGAAATTCAGATACGAAGACCAGAAGCTGATCCTGCGTGGAGTCGAAGATTTCTGCAAGGGGGTAAACTTTTTAAAAGAACAGGATCCGGTACGACTTCACGGCGAAATCATGAAGATGGGATACCAGCCAGAGGACGTGTCTTCCCTCTTAGAAGAATGCCACGTTGACATATATTATAAAAAACCAACCGAAGAGGAACTTTATCGACCACAGTCATTCTCCACAAAGCAGAAACTAACAATGAACGGCTGGCTTCTGCCCGGAAAAAGCGAGTGTATTCCCATCGCGATGGGAGCCCACCCGCGTTTTTGGTACCGCTGCAAAAAAGCCCTCCTTTTTGATCCCGACTCGAACAAAGGGTTTTTGGTGAAAAGAAGTTATCCACAACTATTCATTACACTTGCACGCTGTATGAAAGCGCGCCGGCTGATCCATAAAAATTACGACCGTGTTTTGGACGATTTTCAGAAACACGCCGGAGAGCTGACCACAAAAGAATTTTGGGAAAAATATTTAGGGGTATGAGCATGTCATACCCCTGATTTCGCAATTATTCATGCCCTTTGATTTTTCCAACTAACGTTGAATTAATCCAATAATTACTGTTATTGAATAAGGGATTAGAAAACTTGTCATCTTTTATGGTGTCCTAAGTGCCAGTTTTTCAACCTTCCCTGATCCATCCCTCCACCATTTCTTCAGCATAACCAACCACCTGCGCAATCTTCTCCACATCAAACCCCATTTCGTACAGACTCTTGGCTATTTCCCTTGCCTTTTTCAGTTTTCCATTCTGTTCCCCTTTCAGTTCCCCTCTCTGTTCCCCAATCCGTCTTTCCTCCATCCTCATTTCCTGTATAGCCTGACACACATCAACCGCCTCCTCGCCTTCTCCGCATTTTATACCCGAATTCGTAATCACTTCAATAACATCCGCCGCCCTGCGCTCCAGTTCCCGAAAACGCTTTTCATCCACCTTCAGTATCCGGCTCAGATTCTCCCTGTCCCTCGAATACTTGATAAAAAACATGACTTCCCGCAGACTGGACTGAAACTTCATGATCTCCTCGTCTGACATCCGCGCGGGCGAAATGAGCCTGACATGGTAATTATCCATGCAGGACATTATTGCTGGATCTGACGCATCCATCAGATCGAACAGGCTCAACGGCCCATCCCATTCCTCAGCGCCAAAAAATATCGTCACCGTCACAGATGGAATCAAGCGATCTTCTTTCCAAAAACCGCTCAAAAACTCACCCGCATTGGGAGTCTTTCTCTTCTCACCTGAATCCAGGTTAGCTTCCTGCCTGCATTCCCTCCGCTCTTTCTCCCGTTTCCGCTCCCTGCGGTGCGATTTTGCCGCCTCTTCCACCTGCCCTGCGTACTCGAGCGCATCGTACAGATTGTTTCTCACCGCCATCGCATAATGAACCTCCGACTGCGCCTCGACGCCATAGAGAACATATTCATTCTTCCCATCTGTCTTCGCCGCATATAACTTCTGCGCATCGCGGAACTTCTGGACGGGAATCAAAGAGCCGTCCGCGCCATACGGCAATACCGTCTTCGTGCAATCCCTCTCTGTAAGCTGCTCCGGCCGGATCACCGCCTGTCCGCCATAAATATAGTAATTAAAAATATCCGCAAAAATATCCGCATCCTTTACATAGTCCTTCGTAACCGTATCCGCTTTCACCGTTACCCACCACCCTTTTCATTTTGTACGGCAAGCGTTGGTTCTTCTTCTCTTATTCCATTTTATTATCTTACCCCCGCCCCTGCCAACTTCATTATACTAAAATACCCCTCATTTTTCAACCACCTGCGCGATCTTTTGCGCCCCTCACTCCCCTTCACTCCCTCTCATACACGATTTCTCCGTCGATCATCGTATACAGCGTCTCCACAAATACTTCCATCGGATTTCCCGAAAATACCGCGATATCCGCATCCTTCCCCGCCTCCAGCGACCCCACCCGGTCGGCTGCGCCGCAAATCTCAGCCGCATGGATCGTCACCGCCTTCAAGCCGCCTTCCATTGATAGCCCATGCTTGACATTCAGTCCGGCATACAGTGGCAGGTAACGAACGAGCGAAACCGGATGATCGCTCATGATCGCCGTCTTCACGCCTGCCCGCTCGAGAACGCCCGCCGTCTTAAAATCCATATTCTGTATTTCCAGCTTCGACCGGGACGTCAACTGCGGCCCGACAATGACCGGATAACCGGAACCGGCGATCTCATCAGCCACAAGATGCCCCTCGGTACAGTGATCCAGCGTCAGATCCAGTTCAAATTCTTTCCCGATGCGGATCGCCGTCAGGATATCATCCGCCCGGTGCACATGAGCCTTTAGCGGAATTTCCTTCCGCAAAACCGGAAGCCAGCTCTCCATCCGGAAATCCGGTTCCTCCAGCCGTCCCCACTCTTTCTGTTCGCGGTAGCGGCACGCCCGGTACAGTTCCTCCCGCAGCATCCCGGCGATCGCCATACGGCTCGACGGCGTCTTATCTTTCTCGCCATAATTATTTTTCGGATTCTCGCCAAACGCCACCTTCATCGCCGCCGGCGCCTTCACGACCATGTGATCGACACGCCTGCCCTGCGTTTTCATAAACACAAACTGGCCGCCCACGACATTCGAGCTGCCCGGCCCCGCCATGACCGCCGTCACGCCGGCGCCGATCGCGTCGTGGAACGCCGGATCCATCGGATTTATGGCATCGAGCGCGCGAAAATGGGGCGTCACCGGATCCGTCACTTCATTACAGTCATCCCCGGCCACGCCCCATTTTTCCTCGCAGATCCCGACATGACAATGGGCGTCGATCAACCCGGGCAAAACAAAAGCACCGCGTACGTCGATCACCTTCTCGCCAACCTCACTCTGCCTTCCCTTATCCCCCAACGCCAGTTCCTCCATTTTCCCCACCGACGCGATCTTTTTTCCCGTCACGTGGACATACCCGTCCTCATACGTTTTCCCCGCCATCGTCATAATCTTTCCATGAATAAAAAACATAAGAATCCACCATTTCTGCAGTATGTGTGCCGCAGCCTTTCTCTGCTCTATAATATGCGCACATCCTGCTCTTCTTATGCAGTTATTCCGCTTTTTACCGCCAGCACTTTAGTGCTGTCAGTACTTTACGTTCCGTCGCCACTCCACCGTCCTGCGGATCCCCTCCGAAAACGGCACCGTGGGCGAAAATCCCGTATCCTCCTGCAACTCCTTTATATCAGCACACAAATACATCACCTGCTTGTCATAATACGGAACCTCGCCAAATTTAATATCCCGCCCCGGGCAGATCACATCACCGATGTCCTGTATATACTCACGCAGCCTGCGCTCCTGCCCGCTGCCGACCGTATACACCGCACCGTCCTTTCCCTTTTCCGCCGCCAGGTAAAATGCCATCGCCGCATCGTCGCAGTACAGATAATCCCAAATCTGTTCCCCCTTCGTATACTTTGGCATCTCGCCGCGCAGCATCGAACAGATTCCCGACATGACCATCGTGCGGTCTTTATCCCCCGGCCCGTACACGCTGAGAATGCGCGTCCACACATGCCGGATCTCGTCATCCCGGCAAAGCGCCCGGCTCATCTGACCCGCCGAGAGCTTCGCGATGCCGTAACCGGTTTCCGGATTCGCGCGGACCGCTGAACTCAGTTTCACCCCGTCAGGCACACGTCCGAACTCCGCCTGGGAACCCGCGCCGAGAAACACGGAGCACCCTGACTCTTTGGCGGCCAGGACGGCATCGAGCGTATATTTCACATTGTCCCACTGTCCGTAGTAGTTGTTGCGGTTGCCGCCGTACGTCCCGCCCCATGCGAAATGAAAAAACGCGTCACAACTCTCTCCGATTTTGTCCGGCAGTTTCGTAAGTTCCGTGAGATCGCACGCCACAGCCGTCACCCGCTCATGCTCAAACAAATACGCATTCTGATCCGAGTCCGGCCGCACGACCGCGTACACCTGGATCCCCTTCCCGGCAAGCAGGCGGCAGAGCGCCTGTCCTAACATCCCCGATGCTCCTGTAATGATCGCCCGTTCCATCATATCGTCCTCCATTATTCACATCCACACTTCCAAACAACAATTGCTAAATCTATGGCGGAGAATTGTTAATCATTCTTCTACCGGCTCGATCACCATTTCCTCCCGGAACACCTCACGGTCGAGAAACGGCGCCAGATCCTCTAACGGCGGCGAAACGAGTGTACCGTCGTCGAGCCGCTTCGTCGCGGACTTCGGCTCAAAATTCTGGTCCATCGAGACGATGATCTCACAAATCACGGCTCCCTCCGTCTCAAATACGTGCTGGATCGTCTCTGCCAGCTTTTCATTGCTGTCACAGCGGAAAAATGGATAGCGGTACGCATAGGCGATCCGTTCCATATCCGGGAACTCCAGGTCGTGGCTCTGCGGGCCGATCCCGACATAAGGCTCTCCGAAGAAGTTGGTCTGTGTCTGGCGGATCGAATGGTATCCGTTGTTATTGATGACAAATATTTTGATCGGCAGATGGTTCGTCTGGATCGTCTGCAGTTCCTGAAGGTTCATCTGAATGCTGCCGTCGCCGCTCAGACAGACGATCTCTTTGTTTCCTTCTGCCACGCACGCGCCGATCGCCGCCGGCAGATCGTACCCCATCGACGCGATCGCGGAATTGATGATAAAACGCTGTCCTTTCTTGATCTCATAGCCGTGGCTCCCCACGACGCACGCGGATCCATTTCCCACGACCGTCACGTAGTCTTCAGGAAGCACTTTACTCACTTCTTTGATAAACGCGTACACATTCGCCGGACTACTCTGCTCATAGTGTTTCGGAAGAACGACCGGATAGGCCTCTTTCCAGTGCGCGCATTTTTCGAGCCAGAAGGTCTCGGCTGAGTGCTTTTCGTCGCCCAGCTTCTTATTTAATTTGCGCATCACGTCCCTGACATCCGCGCAGACGGGCAGATCGACATGCAGCGTCGGTTTTTTCAGTTCCTCCCCGTCCACATCGACGACGATCGTATAGGCCTCCCTCGCCCACGTCTTATAATTGTACCCCACCTGCCGGATACTCAGGCGGCTTCCGAGCGAAAGAACAAGGTCGCTGTTCTGAATGGCAAAATTGCCCGCGCGGTCGCCCATGATGCCCGCGCGCCCGACGTACAGCGGGTGCTCGTCCGCGATCAGGTCAATGCTGTTCCATCCGGTCACGACCGGGATCCCCAGCTTTTCGACCAGTTCCACGAAATCCTCATATCCGCCCGAGATCCGTATGCCGTTTCCGGCATTGATCACTGGACGCTTGGCACCCTTGATCTTTTCCAGGATCGTATCGATCAGTTCGTCCGCAGGCTCCACCGGTTTTTCCGCGGCACACTCCAGCGGGTCGAACGCGCGGAGATCATCCGTTTCCACAAACGCGCCCTGTACATTCAGAGGAATGTCGAGCCAGCACGGGCCGGGACGCCCGATCTGCGCGAGATACAGCGCCTTTTCCAGACAATACCGGATATCGAGGGGATCGATCACCATCTGGCAGTACTTCGTCATGCAGTCCACCGCCTTGCAGATGTCAAACTCCTGATCTCCCATCGCGCGCAGTCCGAGGCCGGTACTCCTCGCCGTCGTATCGTAGCGGACCTGCCCGGAAAGGATGAGCATCGGGATCGAATCCAGCCATCCACCGACGACGCCGGTGATCGCGTTCGTCCCTCCCGGACCCGTCGTCACGCACACGGCGCCGATCCGGTTGTGCATACGCGCGTACGCCTCCCCGGCGATCGCGCACGCCTGCTCATGATGCTGATACACACAGTGAAGTCCCTCCTGATGCCCCAATCCGTCATTGAGGTGCATCGCGCCTCCACCCGTCACGGTAAACACTGTATCGATTCCGTGCTCCACCAAAAACTGCGCCACATAATTTGAAACTTTCACTTTCATACGATAAACCATTCCTTTCCCGTTTCTATTGTCCTTGTATTGTCCCGACTGCCCCGCACCCTGCACCTGCACTTATTTCATGAAAATTTTATATTGCCGTCAATATTCCCAATGATTTCAACAGCAGGATCATAAGCAGGATGGGAGCGATAAACCGGAGCATCACGACATAGAGCCGCTTCCTTCCCATCTTCTGCCCATTCTTTTCCACCTCTTCCACTACCGTGGAAGGTTTTACGATCCACCCGATGAGGATACACGTTCCGATCGCCACGACCGGCATGAGAATATTATTGCTGATATAATCCATAATATCCAAAATCTGCGCCGTAGCCCCGTTTGGCAGCGGGAGTTCGAAGTACAGCGCATTGTAACCCTTACAGACAATAAACCCGGCAGCCACGGCGATCACCGTCTCCAACACGGCCGCCTTCATCCTCGTCAATCCAAAACGGTCCATCAGGCTCGAAACGACCGCCTCCATGACCGACACGGCACTCGTGAGTGCCGCGAACAGCACCATAGCAAAAAACAGACAGCCTACCACATGGCCGATCTTTCCCATCTCAGAAAAGACGTTCGGCAGGGAAACAAACATCAGTCCCGGCCCGGAAGCATCCATCCCCTCGGTTCCAGAAAACGTAAACACCGCGGGAATGATCATGACACCCGCCAAAAAAGCAACGACCGTGTCAAAAATCTCGATCTGATAGATCGACTTGTTCAGGTCGGCATCGTCACGTACATAAGAACCGTACGCGATCATAATGCCCATCGCGACACTCAGGCTGAAAAACAACTGCCCCATCGCGTCAAAAAGTACCGAGAAAAACCGGCTTACTGTCATCCCCTCAAAATTCGGGATCAGATAAATACCAAGTCCCTGCAGCCCTGTCCTCGTGACCCCGCTCTCGTCCGTGTGCCGGATCGTAACAGAAAAGACAGCGATCACGATAACCAATACGATCAGTATCGGCATGAGTATTTTTGAAAATGACTCGATCCCCTTATTGACACCGCGGAAAATGACAAATGCTACCGCGAATAAAAAGATCGCCATCATCACGACTGGCTCTGTCCCTGCGGAAATAAAGGATGTGAAAAACCCGTCCTCTGCTGTCACCGCGCCGTTTCCCGTGAGATACATCAGAAAGTACTTGATCACCCAGCCGCCGATCACACAGTAATACGGCAGGATGATGGCCGGGACGAGGCACGAGACCACTCCCAGCCCGCCCCAGCTCTTCTTCAGCTTCCCATAAGCCGTGATCGGGCTCTGCTTCGTCTTGCGCCCGATCGCAACTTCCGTGATCAATAAGGTAAATCCAAACGTCAGCGCGAGCACCAGGTAAATTATAAGGAACATGCCCCCGCCGTCCTTCGCCGCCAGATACGGAAACCTCCATATATTTCCAAGTCCCACCGCGCTTCCAGCCGCCGCCAGTACAAAACCGATCGAGCCGGAAAAGGAATTTCTCTTTGCTCTCTTCTTCATCTTCTTATCCTCCTGCTATTTGTAATACCGTTTTCCCTTACCCTCATAAATGATCTCATACAGTGCCTGATAGCCTTTCTCATAAAACTCTTTTTCGTAGTGTACCATAAACGCGCCTGACACGCACAGATCATCCGCGTGATAACGTCTCGCGTAATCAATGACGTAACAGTCCATATGTTTTTCGAAATACTTCTGCCACCGATCCATAAATTTCCTCTTCTCGAGGAGCACCTCTCTTTTGTGCCACCGCATCGGCCGCAACTGTCTCTCCTGATCCAGAAACTTCAGCTTTACATCCGCCTTGATCCATACGATCTTTTTCCCATACCGCTCTTTGATAAACCGTATGAACACATCAAACCGCCGTTTGATCTCCTCCTCATCCAAAACAGCATCAATCGACGTAACCCTGCATTGCTCCTTAATCTCCTTATAGAACTTCAGTCCCCGCACCTCGCTGTCTGCCGTCAGGATACCGCCCTGATACTCCACTATATCGCACACAAGGTCGTAAAAATCGAGCAGAAGCCATTCCGATCCCGTCTGTTTCAATTGTTCCGGCAAATCTTTGTGGAAAGCGCTTCGAATGTAGCCGACGCGCCAATTGCTATTCTCAAACAGGGAAAGGTCCTCAAACTTTTCCTCCTCATAAGGGATCGGCGCATCAAACGCAAATAGACAGCAGTTCCGGTACGCATATTTTCCGATCTGGAACCTTCCCTTATCCTCATTCAAGATCTCCCGCGTAATACATGACCCCCACAGATCGATCTGAACGGGTTCATAATACCGGTTCAACGCATGACAGTACGCTGTGATCCCGTTTTTTGTCTCCCGCTTCATACTCCTGACCAGCATTTTTATCTTATGCCGCTCTTCCATATTGCCGCCGATTCCGGTAACACATTTTTTTAACAGGGAAGCTTTTCCTCTTTTTGCTGCCAGCAGCGCCTGGTAATAAGTTCTGCAGTTAAAACGGTTCACATGGACCGTACCAGCCGCAAGCCCCTGCTGGACCCACTCCCGCCGCACAAGCTCCGTAAAGAGCCCCACGATCTTTAACTGATGTTCAAATATCATCTCATAATCCGTGTCCTCGCGAAACAGATCGCCCTCCTCCACTGCCTTTACGACTTTCAGGCATTCACGCAGCGGCTGCGCGAACTTGAAACTGTGCCCGTCCAGGATTTCCTGTATGGAAGAATACCCGCAGGCCTCTATTTCCACAAGATCGCTCTCATAATCGATCAGTATTTCCCGGCTGAGCTGTAAAACAAGATGGTCCAGAAAATCATCCTCATCCATAAATAAGTTCGTATTATTTTTCGCAAACAGATTATCGTAGTACTTGATGAAACGGCCCAGCCGCATAAAATATTCCTGTTCGCGGAATACTCTCTGTTCCGGCTGTGTCCGTATGATGGTCGAAATGATCCGTTTTGCTTGATGGTAAAACGGTTTCTCATATGTCGACATCGTCACGCCCCGTTTATGATCGAAGTCGATAAAATAGTGGGAATAAATATCTACGACATACGGGTTCATTTTTTTTACGAAATAATTTTCCAGTTCCTTGATTCGCCGGTTATACGCCCGTCTGCTCTTTCTCTTATACCTGCGCACATGCGTGTGCGTCACATACCAGAGGGGACATCTAGATCTGACTAAGATCATATGGTCTGCATCAAAATATTTCCCGATCAGTTCCAAATACCGGTCCATATAAGGTTTCCAGTCAAACTCCCGGTCACGCATGACGTCGATAAATTCCATTTCCTGTTCGTGTTCGGCAAAAAAACGGCTCTCCAAAAACTTCGGGTTCTTGGTAAATACCTGGCCGTTCCACTTATAAAGCCCGTGTCCCGCCGTGTAGCACATATCTACCACGAGAAATTCCGCCGGCTCGTCTTCGAGCGACTGCGCAAGCCGTTTCTCCAGATCCATCGTCAACAATGGCGATGCCGGTTCCTCTAACGTAACGGTAGCGCCGTCTGGATTGCCCACCAGAGATAAAAGGGAAATCCACAAACTCTCTTTCACAATCTTATACCGGTCATCCAGCTCCATATCATTGATAAAAGAGGAACCATGTAACCGGATCGTTTTTTTCTCTGCTTTTTCCATACTATCCATAATTCGTAGCCTTTTCTTCTATAAACTCCATACTTTATCGTTATTTTTGTGCATGTTTTTCTGCACAGTAACAAGTGCGCCAGCACTTATTTTAACATACAACTGACATGATTATAACACATATGATTCCCCGATAGCAAGTTTTCTACCACCTTTTCCTCATTATTTGCCACGGCCGATCTCATCTTAAATCGTTGACTTCCCACGAACACCATGTTACTATTACATTGGTGTTAAAACACAAAACTAAATCGTTCACAGGGTTAAAATACCCTGTTACAGAAATGAGGTTAACTATGAAACTTTGGGGAGGACGCTTTACAAAGGAAACCAATGAACTGGTGCATAATTTCAACGCTTCGATTTCCTTTGACCAGAAATTTTACAAACAGGACATACTAGGCAGCATCGCCCATGTCACCATGCTCGAAAAACAGGGCATCATCACAGCCGACGAAAAAGAACAGATCATCGGGGGATGCAAGAGCATCTTACATGACATCGAGAATGGCAGCCTTGCCATCACGGAAGAACACGAGGACATCCACAGCTTCGTCGAAGCAAACCTGATCGAGCGGATCGGGGAGGCGGGAAAGAAATTACACACCGGCCGGAGCCGGAACGACCAGGTCGCGCTGGACATGAAACTGTATACGAGGGATGAGATCGTCGCGCTCAACGATCTGTTAAAAGAGCTTCTCCTGACGATCCACAATATCATGAAAAACCATGTTACCACTTACATGCCAGGCTTTACGCATCTGCAAAAGGCGCAGCCGGTCACGCTTGCACATCACTTCGGCGCGTACTTTGAAATGTTCCGCCGCGACCGCAGCCGGCTGCGGGACATTTATGACCGCATGAACTACTGTCCTCTCGGCGCCGGTGCCCTTGCCGGTACGACGTACCCGCTCGACCGGGAAGAAACCGCTTCCTTCCTGAACTACGACGGTCCGACTCTGAACAGCATGGACTCGGTATCTGACCGCGACTACCTGATCGAACTGCTAAACGCCATGTCCATGATCATGATGCACTTAAGCCGCTTCTGCGAAGAGATCATCGTATGGAACTCGAACGAATATCAATTTGTAGAGATCGACGACTCCTACTCCACGGGCAGCAGCATCATGCCGCAGAAAAAGAACCCGGACATCGCCGAGCTCGTGCGCGGGAAAACCGGACGCGTATACGGCGCGCAGCTCTCCCTGCTGACGACGATGAAGGGACTTCCCCTCGCCTATAATAAAGACATGCAGGAAGATAAAGAATTGACATTTGACGCGATCGACACCGTAAAAGGCTGCCTTTCCCTCTTTACCGGCATGATCGCCACGATGCGCTTTCGCACGGAACAGATGGAAGCCAGCGCTAAAAATGGTTTCACAAACGCGACAGATGCCGCTGATTACCTCGTAAACCACGGTATCCCGTTTCGCGATGCCCACGGCATCATCGGGCAGCTCGTTTTAACCTGCATCGAAAAAGATATTTCCCTCGATGAACTTCCTCTGAGCGAATACAAAAAAATATCTCCCGTCTTTGAGGAGGATATTTATGAAGCTATCTCGATGAAAACGTGCGTCGAACGGCGGAACACGATCGGCGCCCCGGGCGAGCAGGCGATGAAACACGTACTTGCCCTGAATGAAGCTTATTTAAAGGAAAGCTGATCCGGCAAACGGCAGCAGGGCGGCAGGAATCGTGTCAGTGATCATTTCCCTCTTAGAATCTACTGGTTTGATTGTCCGTTCACGAGTTCCAGCGCCCGCTGCAGCTGGTTATCCAGACTCTCATCGATTGGTTCCCCGGCATCCGCCTCGATCTCAAAGTCCGGCGTCAGTCCTTTCTTGTGTATGCTTATGCCGCCCGGCAGAACATATTCCGCCGTCGTCAGCTTGATCCCCCCGCCGCATGACCCCTCGAGTGAGAGTACGGTCTGGACGATCCCTTTTCCAAAACTCTGTGTGCCCACAAGCGTCGCGGCCTTTCTCGCCTGCAGTGTCCCCGCAAATACTTCCGACGCGCTCGCGCTGTTTCCGTTGATCAGCACGGCAACCGGCCGGTCAAAGCTGGTCTCATCCGTAGAATAATAGGTCTTATCGCCCTCTTTTTTACTCTTCTCCGTGATCAGTTCCCCCTCCGGCAGAAGTTCATCGAGCATCTCAATCACAGAATCCAGCGAACCGCCGCCATTGTTGCGGACATCGATCACCAGCCCGCTCACATCATCTCTCTTCATGTTCTCCATAACTGTCCCGAACTGCTTATCCGTTTCCTTATCAAATTCCGTGATCTTTATATAGCCAACTGTCCCGATTTTTTTTGATGAAACCGATACGATATCCACTTTTCCGCAAACAACCTGCTTTTCCAATTGCTGTTTCGCGCCGTTCTCTTCTGCTCGCTCCACCGTGATCCGTATCGTCCTGCCATCGTTGCCCTCTTTTTTGATCATGGAGATCATATCATCCATTGACATGCCGGCAACTTCCCTGTCATCCACGCGCACGAAACGGTCTCCTGTCTGAATGCCGGCCTCCGCCGCAGGACCGCCCTCTGAGACATCCTTCACGATAACGTCACCGTTTTCTTCCTGCTTTAATGACACGCCGATTCCGACGTAAGAACCATTGATCCCATTCATCAGTTCCTCGTATTCCTCTTCGGTAAAATATTGGGAATATTTGTCACCCAGCGCGCTCACCATTCCTTTTGCCGCTCCGTTCGCTAGTTCCTCATCCTTTACTTCCCCCTGGTAATAATCATCAATACACGTTTCAATCACGCTCGCTTTATCGTGGACCTGTTTGGTAGCCGAACCGGATATATATAGCTGGATACCAAAATACCTGGCCGCGCTGATCACCCCGAGCGTAACTGCCGCCCCGAACAGGATCCCAAAAAGAAACCCCTTTTTTCGCTCTTTTGACAAAAAATCACCCGCTTTCTACACCTGACTTACATAATTGAGCGGATCCACGTACTCACCATTGATCGAAATACCAAAATGCAGATGCGCCCCCGTCGAAATCCCGGTAGATCCGACATAAGCGATCACGTCTCCCTGCTTGACCTCGGTTCCCTCACTGACCGCCAGCCTCGAAGCGTGCATATAAACCGTATATAAGCTATTGCCGTGGTAAACCATCACATGGTTTCCGGCGCTCGCATTGTACGTCGCCGTCACGACCGTACCGTCCGCTGCCGCTACGATCGGCGCGCCCTCCGAAACCGCGATGTCTATGCCGTGGTGCTCCGTGCTCGCCCCCTGTGTCGGACTCGTTCGGCTCCCGAACCTGGAAGAAATCCTTCCCGCTTCCTCTAGCGGCCAGCGGAGCTGTCCAGTATTGGCATACGTAGTTCCGGCAGGCTGCGCACCAGAAGGCTGTGCGGCTCCGCCAGCGGCCGCTTTCTGCGCAGCCTCCTGTTTTGCGATCTGCTCCTGTTTTTCACGCAGCAGGTTCTCCACTTCCTGCTCCTGTTTCGCCACCTGATCCTGGAAATTCTGCACTTTTTCGTCCGTATAGGAAATGGCATTGTCCAGTTTTCCCATTTCGGCCTTCTTGCCCGCTTTTAGCTCCTTTAACGCCGCTTTATCCGCAAGCGCCTCCTCCCGGAGCGCGGCAATCTCCCCGACCTTCGCCTTCATCCTCGTCCGTTTCTGCTCCACGTCCTCCTTTGTCTTCACAAACTGCTCAAACAAGTCCGCGTCATACTTGGAAATCTTCTCGATGTACTCGGAACGGTTCAGCAGATCCCCGAGGCTCTTTGCGCTGAAAATGACCTCCATATAATCGTCGCCGCCATTTTCATACATATATCTTATTCGTTTTCTCATCGTTTCATACTGCTCTTTTTCAACATTCTCGGCAGACGCCACGTCCGTTTCGAGTTCCTTCAGCTCCGTGCGTGCGGCGTCAACCTGTTTTTCCAGCGACGAAAGAGTTTCTGAAACCTTCTCGATCTTTTTATCGACCTTCTTTACGTAATCTACAATGTCATCCTTGCTGTTCTCGAGTTCAGCGATCTCTTTTTCCAATTCCTCCACATGCTTTTCCGCTTTCTTTTTCGCCTCCTCGGCCTCCTGGATCTTCTCGTCCAGTTTCGACGTCTCCGCCGCTGCCCGCGGCCGGAACAGACAAACCCCCGACCAAATACCAGCGATCAAAAAAGCGGTGACCGACAGCCGCCATACCACTTTTTTCATATGTTACCTCCGTTCTTATACGTCCAAATGCTTTCGCACTGTCACAAAACTACCGAGAAAACCAATCCCTATACCGATCAGCAGACAGACCGGAATGAGCATCTGAAACACCTGTGCTGCCTCGAGAAAATCCAGCCACCCTGCAATCACCTCAAACCGGGTTTTAATGTACTGTATGATCGTATGATAACTAAAAAGCAAGATCACGAGCGGGATCAGCGCACCGACCATTCCGATGACGACGCCCTCCACGATGAACGGCGCCCGTATAAAAAAGTCAGAAGCCCCCATCAGCCGCATGATCTCGATCTCACTCCGGCGCACCGTAATACCAGTGGAGATCGTCGAGTTGATGAGAAATACCGATACGGCCAAGAGGATCGCGATGATCGCGATGGACACGTAGCTGACGAGCAGATTGGCGTTCTCGAGGTTTTTCGCCGTCTCATCGGAACGCTTCACCGTCCTGACCCCCTCGATCCCGTTTACGTATTCCGCGATCTCCTGCTGATCCGAAATATCCTTTAAAAAAACCTGATAAGAAGCGGAGTTCTCCAGTGGATTATCAGTTCCAAAACTGTCCACCAGTTCCGTATTATCACTAAAATTTTCCCGGACAAACTTCGCCCACGCCTCTTCCGCAGAAATAAATTCGATATGATCCACTTCTTCCCGGAACCGGATCGCCTCGCCGATGGAATCCACCTGTTCCTGCGAAATCCCATCCTCAAAAAACACGGTAACGCCGACCGTTGTTTCTACTTCTTTGATCATATGCTGAAAATTACTGACTACAAAATAAAATAAACCGAATAAAAACAGACAGGCTGAAATCGTGCCAATCGACGCCAGCGTAAACATCCGGTTCTTTCTCAGACTCTTCATTCCCTGCCGAACACTGTAAACAAAAACACTAATCCCTCTCATATTCATATCCACCTTTTTTGTCATCCCGGACAATTTTTCCATCCTCCAGCGTGACAACCCGCTTTTGCATGATATCCACTATGTCGTCATTGTGCGTGACGACAACAACCGTCGTCCCCATCTTATTTACCTCCTGCAAAAGCATCATAATATCCCAGGCATTCTGAGGATCCAGATTTCCCGTGGGCTCATCCGCCAAAAGGATCGTTGGCTGGTTTACAAGAGCCCTCGCGATCGCCACACGCTGCTGCTCACCGCCGGACAGCTCATCTGGAAACGCATCGGCCTTATCCGTCAGGCCCACGATCGTCAACATCGTCGTCACATTCCGAATAATCTCCCGCTTCCCCCTGCCGATGATCCTCTGGGCAAACGCGACATTTTCAAATACTGTCCTGTCCTTGAGCAAACGGAAATCCTGGAACACGACGCCGATATTGCGCCGGTACAAAGGCACCTGTTTCCTCTTCAGCTTATTGACCAGGCGGCCGGCAATATGCAGTTTCCCCGAAGTGGGATCCAGTTCCTTCAACAGCAGTTTGATAAAGGTCGATTTTCCGGAACCGCTTTTCCCCACGAGAAATACAAACTCGCCGCTTTCGATCCGCAGCGTGATATCTTTTAACGCATCAATGCCCGTCTGGTACTGCTTACTCACATGATCCAGCGCGATAATTGGCAAACATCTTTTTTCCGCCATCGTCTCCTCCCGTATATTTTCCTTATCCTTTATGGGCAATGAACAGCCACTCGATTCAGGCGTCCCTGCGCTTAGTAATCGATCGACTCCAAATAACTCATATACTTCACAACCATCAGCGCGATCTTGAACGTGATCGCATCATCAAACACACGCAGATCAAGCCCCGTGCTCTTTTGCAGCTTGTCGAGCCGGTAAACAAGCGTGTTCCGGTGAATGTAGAGCTGCCTCGATGTTTCGGAAACATTGAGGTTGTTCTCAAAAAACTTATTCACCGTCGTCAGCGTTTCCTCGTCAAAATCATTTGGCGGCCGGTCGGAAAAAATTTCTTTGATAAACATCTTGCACAGAGGCATCGGAAGCTGGTAGATCAACCGGCCGATCCCCAGGTTGCCATAGGCGATGACGCGTTTGTCACTGTAAAAAATCTTACCCACATCCAGCGCCATCTTCGCCTCTTTGTACGAGCGGGATACTTCCTTTAAGTCGTTCACCACAGTGCCGAACGCCACATGAACCCGCGACATCGCTTCTGTATTCAGCATATCGACGATGACTGCCGCCGTTTTTTCCAAATCCTCGATCTTTTCTTTTCCTCTCAGTTCCTTCACAAGAATGATGCTCTTTTCATCCACCGCCGTAATAAAGTCCTGTGTCTGGGTCGCAAACATACTGCGCACCGTTTCCAGCGCGCCGCTGTCTTTTTCTTTATTTGTCTCGATCATAAATACGACCCGCTTCGCATTCATTTCAATATGCAGTTTTTTGGCGCGGTTAAAAATATCCACCATAAGCAGGTTATCCAACAAAAGATTTTTGATAAAATTATCCTTATCATACCTCTCCTTATATGCCACCAAGAGGCCCTGGATCTGCAAAACGAGCATCTTACCGATCGTATACGCATCCTCAGAGTCCCCGCGTATGACAACGATATACTCCAGCTGGGTATCATCGTATATTTTGAAAAACTGACATTCATGGATCACCTGGCTGTCCGCCGGAGACTGGACAAAACTTTGTCCATCCGCCTCAAAACCGGAAAAATCTTCCGAAGTGGCTGCCAAAACATTTCCTTCCGTGTCCATCACACACAGATCCATCTTAGTAATCCCATTCACACCGTCTACGGTATTTTGCAAAATCTGATTTGAGATCATAGCTTCTCCTCCCTACGCAAGTCTACTCTTGTCGCATTATAAGTTATTGTATCATTTTTCCGACAAAAAGTAAAGGATAGAAAATAAAGGGAACACCCAAGTTTCTTGGGTATTCCCTTTTTCGTCAACATTTCGTTTGTATTAGTTTGTAATCGTGACCTCTGTCTCTTTGTCAAACAGATGGATCTTCTCTGCGTCAAGCGCAATCTTGATCGTATCTCCCGGACGAGCGGTCGTACGCGGATTTACGCGCACCGTAATGTCCGTTCCCTCCACGGTAAAGTAAAGGAATACTTCTGCGCCGAGCATTTCATATACTTTTACGGTTGCTTCGATCACGGTGTCAGGAGAACTGCTGATGAACGCCTCTTCATCTTTGATATCCTCTGGACGGATACCAAAAGTAACGATCTTGTCCTCGTAACCGCCTTCGATCAGCTTCTTCGCCTTATTCTCCGGAAGCTTCACCGTATTGGAACCAAACGAAAGAAGTACATCGGATCCAGATACGACAACCCTGGCATCAATGAAGTTCATCTGCGGAGATCCGATAAATCCTGCTACAAAAAGGTTATTCGGACGCATATACAGATCGAGCGGACTGTCTACCTGCTGAACGATACCATCTTTCATAACAACGATCCTCGTGCCGAGCGTCAATGCCTCTGTCTGGTCATGTGTTACGTATATGATCGTCGTTTCCAGTCTCTGATGGAGTTTGGAAATCTCTATACGCATCTGCACACGGAGCTTCGCATCCAAGTTGGAAAGCGGCTCATCCATAAGGAATACCTTTGGATCACGCACAATGGCACGTCCCATCGCCACACGCTGTCTCTGACCACCGGACAGAGCCTTCGGTTTACGATCCAGCAAATGCTCAATATCAAGAATCTTAGCTGCCTCATGTACTAAACGGTCAATCTGGTCTTTCGCTACTTTTCTCAGCTTCAGGCCGAATGCCATATTGTCATATACCGACATATGTGGATACAGTGCGTAGTTCTGGAATACCATCGCAATGTCTCTGTCCTTTGGTTCTACGTCATTTACCAGCTTATCTCCAATCCAAAGCTCACCGCTCGAAATCTCCTCCAATCCCGCGATCATTCGAAGTGTGGTAGACTTACCGCATCCCGAAGGTCCTACGAAAATGATAAATTCTTTATCCTCGATCTCAAGATTGAAGTCTTTCACCGCGTGAAAACCGTTTGGATAAACTTTATTGATGTTTTTTAATGATAAACTAGCCATTCTTACTGTTCCTCCCTGGAATTTTTTTTCTTATTATTTCTAATACTATTATCATACACTAATTTGGGGAGAAACACTATATTCAAATTATCTAAATAATTTCAAAATCTTTGTGAAAATTGCATAACCGCGCAGATACCCTATCGGACGGACGAAACGACGAATCCCTCTCCCAGCACCTCTTTGGCATCCGTAACGATGACGAAAGCCCTCTCA
This sequence comes from uncultured Eubacterium sp., assembly GCA_910579145.1. Taxonomy (GTDB): domain Bacteria; phylum Bacillota; class Clostridia; order Lachnospirales; family Lachnospiraceae; genus Eubacterium_F. Next base: position 6,867 of record CAJTTQ010000039.1, on the reverse strand, counting down.
TCCGCCGTTTTTACGATATCGATGAGCTTGACGATCTCTTTTTTCGAGACGACGCACATAAGCACATTCTTCTCATTCTCCGAATACATGCCTTTCCCGTCCAGTCCGGTCACCCCCCGTCTCAGATTATTCATGATGCCTTCCGAGATGACAGCCGGATGATCCGAGATGATATAAGCCATTTTCGCGAATTTCAAACCGTCTAACAGCGCATCGGATACTTTTCCCATCACAAACACGGCGACGATCGAATACAATCCCGTATTCATACCGAAGATTCCTATTCCGGCCAAAACGATGATCCCATCGATAAAAATGAGGAGTTCTGATATGCTGAATCCCGGAAACCAGCGGTTCAACAATGAACTCATCAGATCGCTGCCGCCCGTTGACGCATTTTGGGAAAATACGAGTCCGATTCCCGTTCCGCTTAAAACACCGCCGAGCACAGCCGCCATCAGGTAATCCTCATTCGTGACCCCAAATGTGGGGACGACGAGCAGCGCCACGGAAAAGCAAGCCGCGGCATAAAGCGTCTTTCTGATGAATTTCGCTCCCCTTATTTTCATGGCAATGAGAAATAACGGAATGTTCAGCAATGTCGTCGTCAACCAGATGGGAATGGATACCCCCGCCGCTTGTTCAAACACTTTTTTCAATATAATACCGATTCCTGAAAATCCGCCTGTTACCATCGACAACGGCTCATATATCACATTCGTTGCCGCCGCCATAAAAAAAGTACCCACCGTCACAAGCAGGTACNATACAAATTCACTGTCTCTTATTTTCGCCTTCATCGGACAACTCCTCTATAACATCTGCTATTTCCATCAGCTTCCTGCTGTTATAGTTGTCCATTTTCTTGCGGAATATTCTTCTGCGCCACATATTGGAATACGGGATCCGTGCCACATGCGTATAAATCTTTCCTAGATGCAGGCGCTTTAAGCAGCGGGGAATGTGGATATTTTCCCGTATAATCATATCCATCACACTGCCGAGCACCACACAAAGTTTTGCATTGATCTTCGCGCGGTTATCGTGCAGCCACTCCTCGGCATGCGGACTTTCCATCGACATAAAGATCAGATCCGGCAGTCCGGTGTTGATGTCATTGACCAGCGCCTCGTCCGTGACACCGCTGTCCGATGTATAGAGGCCGACCACTTCTAATTCTTTATGATGGGAGGCCAGGTAGCGGTAGACAACTCTCGCCTCTTTTTTATCCCGGAGGATCAGATAACATGTCCTGCCCTCGAGCATTTCTTTCCCACACGCTCTCCCCGCGATCCGGTAATCGACGACCATCCCCCCGGTCGCGAGCACATCTACATGGCTGGAACTTAATATTGCCTGTTCACCGGGCAGCACGAGATCCGCCTCCCCAAGCGTCTCCTGAATCTGTTCGTTCTCCTCAAAAGCATCCATATAATCAAGCGATATAAGGTGGATCACATTTAAAAAATCATTGGAAAGAAAACCTTCGAATTCTTTTCTCAAGGCATCCTCTGACAAAATATCCAGTTCCATCCCCATGATTTTAACCTTATTGCCCATGCTTCTCTCCTCTCCGCTTGTTTCCTCTGCTTATTCCTTTGGTTTATCGTCCGTGCCCAGCACGATCTCGATATCCGCGCCATTCGTGAGCGCGGGCGCCTGTTTGACAACCGGGTTCGCAAAATAAGATTTCAGGTAGTTCCCCCATCTCTTCTTTCGCGCATAGATCACCGTCTGTTTCTGGATATCTCCGCTGAAATCCCCCACACCCATGACAAACAGGCCGTCTTTCTGAAGCTTTTCCTGAAAGGAAGCAGCTAATCCATTAATCTTGCTTCCGTTCGTTATCTGGATGCTCCTTGATTTGATCTTCTCGATGCCGGTCTTCGCCGCCGTTCCGTCCACCTTTTTTTGTTCCGCTGTTCTCGCTTTGCTGTCCCAGATCTTATCGATCATCTTCTTTGTATTTTTTGCATCCAGCGTCGCTCCTCCCTTCACCTCCTCCGCATACGCGCGGTGGGCATATATATACTCTGGCCTCACGTTTAGAAAAGCCGCGGCATACTGCTGCTTTTGGATAAGCTTAATATTGGAGATCACGCTGTCCCACTCTTTTTCTATAAAATTTTTCATAGCCGACTCATCTTTATTTTTCCCAACGGTTTCCAAATATTCCTCGCTCGGTTTATAAGCGCCCTCCGTATGATCAAACCGCTTACTGAATTCTTTCGAATCCAATGCCGTAAAATAGCCGATATCCACATTTAATTCTTCCTGCAAAAGCAATATCCCGTACTCATAGGCCACATCTCCGCTGAAATACTGGTTGATGTCCTGTAATGTCACGATCTGCGGGATCTGCTCACTGATCTCCATATATTCATGATACTTCTCCTCCGACAAAGAAATCTGCGTCTTCGCCGGGATGGTGACATAATCAAGATTTCCGGTCTCCTTGTCAAATAGTTCCAATACCAATGTCTTGATTTTTTTTGTTTCCGCGTCCACACTGTAGATCAGGTTACTAGATTCCGAACCGGCACTTACATCCATAACATGTTTATATTTCGTACACCGCTCATCCCGTTCGGTCGTTTGATAAAAGAGCATCGTAAGGAAATAACTTCCGACACCAACGGCAATCAGCAGTACGATAATTCCCATTGTTTTCAAAAAAGTACGCATGGCAAGCTTTAACATATAATACCTCTCATTCATTCCTCTGCAAAAATCAAACAATAGTCCTATTGTATCAGATAACACAAAAATATACAAGGGTTTTGCAAAAATCTACGAACCGTGGTAAACTAATAAAAACTTATCAAAGGAAGGATCCTGATCATGAAAAAAACAGCTGTGATCACCGGCGCTTCCGGGGCCATCGGTTCCGAAACCGCACTGGCGCTGGCAAAAGAAGGCTATCAGCTGCTCCTGTGCGGCCATTCATCGAAAGAAAAATTAGAAGAAACAAAAGACCGCTGTCTAAGGCACACCTCTTCCTGCCTCACGATCTGCGGCGACATCGGAGACAGCCATACGGCAAAAAACATTGCAGACACCGCGCTGCGGCAATTTGGCCGGGTCGATGTACTCATAAATAACGCCGGCGTTTCCCAGATCGGCCTTGTCACGGATGTAACGGATGATGAGTGGTTCCATATGCTGAATACCAATTTATCTTCTGCCTTTTTCCTGTGCCGCCAGATCCTTCCCGCCATGATCCACGAAAAGAGCGGCCGCATCCTGAACATTTCCTCCATCTGGGGATGTGCCGGCGCCTCGTGTGAAGCCGTTTATTCCGCTTCCAAAGGGGGATTAAACGCATTTACAAAAGCGCTCGCCAAAGAGCTTGCTCCGAGCGGGATCGCCGTAAATGCCGTTGCCTGCGGCATGATCGACACAAAGATGAACGCCTGCCTCACAGAGGAGGAAATCGAATCCATCTGTCTCGATATCCCCATCGGCCGCATGGCCTCACCCGAAGAAACGGCCGCCTTTATCGCCCTTCTCCTAAAAGCCCCTGTCTACATGACCGGACAGGTCATCGGATTTGACGGGGGATGGTGAAAAGAAAATTTCTTTTTTGAATAATCCTGTTTTTTTCTGCCATACTATCAGTGACAACATGATTCAAGTAGGAGGAATTTTCTTATGAAGCGTAAATTAGTTTTGCTTTCAACCGCGTTCTGCCTTTCCATGTATATGCTGGCTGGCTGCGGCAGTAAAGACAACGGATCAGCTGCCCCGTCTGCGAATCCGTCTGCTACCCAGTCCACTTCACAGTCCGCTTCCCCGAGGGCTACTTCCGGTGGAAATACGACCGATGATACAGATACGACAGGCGCTCAGGCCGGAAGCAATAATAAGTCAAACGATGGTACGGTAAACGACAACGCGGACAACAAAGATGATAACCTGTTAAACGATGCCGGTGATGCCGTAGACGACGCGATGGACGGCGTCGGCAAAGGTGTGGAAGATACCCTTGACGGAGCGGGAAAAGCTGTGGATGACCTCACAGACTAGCTGTTCCTGACCGGTTACACTGATAAAAGCCCACCCAGACCACAGTCTGAATGGGCTTTTTGTTTACACGTTAGGTGTCTCGATCAATAAGCTTTACCTACAAAGTACGTGTCGCTCTTAACTGATTTCGCTCCATCCTTCAAATTGGCAACGACTTTTACGTAGTATGTTTTCTTTTTATTGATCTTCTTTTTACCATATTTTGCTTAATAGTATTTTTGCACATTAAGTAAAGAAAACATAGCCGCGGGCCTGCCCGCATAGTATTCGGACATGCCTGCGAAAGGTAATGCCCGGATTACGCAAAAGTAACTTCATACGCCGTATATTCCGAATCGTAATGATATCCCAGCTTTTTCGCAAGTCCCACCGACATCAGGTTTTGGGCGTCCCAGCTCGGAAACCACCCCCTGTCCAGGCATTCCAGAATAAGCCTTGCCGCACAGGCGTAAGCAAGCCCCTTGCGCCTCTCATCCGCCCTCGTATCGATCTCTATCTCGATGCCGTCACGAAATCCGCAATACGAAGAACAACTCGCCACGATTTCCTCCCCCTTTACAATGACCACGCCCAGGCCATGCTGGCGGTATAGGTCATAATCCGGGTAATTTGCCACTCCGTCCAGACACCACTCCATCGACATGCAGCGGTAAAACATCGCCTCATCGATCATGGCAGCTGCATATCCATGCGGAAGGCCCGACGCCGCTTTCTCGAGTTTCTGTCTGTCGAAAATATCCCGTTCCTTTTTTATCGCATAGCGGATGACCATCTTCGCCCTGTCTCCACAGGCCTCCTCGATCACTCTTTCCCAGTTCCCGCTTTCCGGAACCAGTATCCTGCTATTCTTCCCTTGATCCGGGGGATTCCGGAGCACCAGTTCCCTGTTTGGAGTTCCCGCCAGGAACACAAAATCACCTAATACCACCGCCCCGCAGGCGGGGTTGTCCCCGTCATCCACGTAAATCTCTCCCATGATCCCCTGCAGGGCAGACCAGATACAGCCCTCTTGCCAGCCGCCGAATAAGTTCTCCGCCTTTGACAGATCTTCTAATTTCCAAATCATCGCCTTATCCTCTCCTTTATTCTTATGCCTTTTTTCTGCGACCGCGCTGCACTACTGTTAATTTCGACACGATACTATCCACATTTTCTTCCACCGGCCTCGTTCCGTCGATCCTCCAAACCGGCCCCGGGAAAGACTGCGCCCATTCTTCCACGCTATGTTCCGGCCGGGACCGAACCAGTTCAAAAAAAGCTTCCTCCTTCTCATACAAATCCCCGCCTTTTAACATCCGCTCCCCGAACTTCTGAAAGGAACGGTTTCTAACCCGCTCCAGCCGGATCTTCCTGGGAACATGGATCAGCACCGCAAATCGGAACAACGGGCAGGTCATTTCCCCATAATCCCCCTTTACAGAGGCAAAAACAAAGTTTTCATGCGCCTTTATCTCATTCTGGAGAAGCATTTCCACTTCCTCACGTGTGCGCGGGGCCGCATAGATATAACCGGGATCTTCTTTCGGAAAATACAAATCCTCGTTATCTATAAAATGAAACTGCAGTTTCTCGGCAAGCGCTTTTCCGAATGTACTCTTTCCGCTGCCATTTAATCCACATACGATAATTCCAGTTCCCATAAGTTCCTCCTCCGTCACATTCTCAAACCAGAATAGAATAAGATCACCAGTCCCCGGTATGTAACATCACACAGCTTTCTGGTCCGGCTCCTCCAGTCCACTTCCAACTGCCCGCCGGAATACGTCCCCATCCCCTTTAGCGCCCGTTCATCATAAGACACGCGGCATATTCCGTGCTCGTCCACCGAATCATAAATCGTATCCACTTCTTTTTTCAGCTGCGGCACAAGCTCGTATAAGCCGCACCGGCACATATACTCCACCAGATCCAGGGACACATAATGCGTTCCATCCCTGTCAACCCCCATTTTCATCCCTTCCCTGAACGCTCCGCAGCATCCGACCAGATGCCCGATATCCACACAGTAGGCGGGAAAATAATCCAGTCCATTGTCCCGCAGCAGCTTTTGAAAGGAATGCGCAAGCATAGAGATATTCTCCTTACTCCGCCAGCTCTTTGTATGGGCCAGAATGTCCAGATGATATCTGCAGGGCCATTTCTCATATTCGTTAAATACATATGCGATCCCCTCGGGGTTTACTCGTTCTGGGCGTCTCTTCCTGATCTTCACAACATCTGTCACGGAATTCACCTCGGTGACGCGGCGGAACGAATCAAGTGATGCCGTAATTTCTTTAGAAATATCAAATAAATCTTCATAACCTGCCCTTGCCACGCAGGAAGCCATAATAATATCAGATCCGGCTGCCGCGTACCGATCGCAGTCGGTATCCCCGTCGCCAAATAAGTCCGGTTTCGCAGTTTTAAATGCTTCTATCGCATTCTTTAATACAGGAGTATCTCGAAAAATAAGTTTCTCCCCAAGGTATTTCACACCTACTTCCTGGTTTTCATATCGACCCGCATTTTTATTCGATCCATGAAAACCATTTCCTAACCAGCCGTTTTCCTTTTGACACGCGATTATTCTTTGGATGATCTCCTCGCGCATGACCCGGTCATGCAGTTCCCTCTTTTCTTCCTCGGTGATATTCTTTAAAATATCATTTTTTACATGGAAGACAATAGAGGGATTGGCGTTTTTTATTAGGAATCCTGCCATTTTGCCAAGCACGCGATCGCCAAAATAGTTCACTTTTGATACAGTCTCCTCCTCCCTTTCATTGCCCTCCCCTTCTCCCGATCCTTCTACCGCCCTCCTCATATACCCACACGTAAACGGAAAGAAATCATACTTTT